>DATCPV010000104.1:0-8072 GCA_036569885.1 Gaiellales bacterium
AGCTCGACGATGCCGTCGAGTGCGGCCTGGAGCGCGTCGACCAGCTCGGTGGCGGCGAACGTCTCGGCATCGCCGAGCGCCTTGCCCGCGCGGCGCAGGGCCGACCCCCACAGCGGGCCGCTCGCCCCGCCGACGGTCGACACCAGCGTCGAGCCGGCCTGCATGAGCGCGCGACCCGGCGGGGTGCCGCCGTCGAGGCCGGCCATCTTGGCCTCGACAGCGGTGAACCCGCGGTTCATGTTCGTGCCGTGGTCTGCGTCGCCGATGGCCGCGTCGAGTTGGGTCAGGTAATCGCGCTGCTCCGCGATGGAGACTGCGCACTCGTGCATCCAACGGGTCACGGTCTCGGTGTTCACCGGCGCCTCCTCGATGCTCGGTTGGCTACGAGCCCCAGCGCAACGCAGCCGTCTTCACGGGAGCATCCCACAGACCGGTCAGCTCGTCATCGAGCTTGAGCAGCGTGATCGATGCGCCCGCCATCTCGAGGCTGGTGATGTAGGAGCCGACCAGGCTGCGGCCGATCTTGACCCCACGGGAGGCGAGCTGCGTGTTCACCTCGTTGAAGAGCAGGTAGAGCTCGATCAGCGGGGTGCCGCCGAGCCCGTTGACGAAGGCCAGCACCGACGAGCCCTGGGCGAGCGGCATGTCGTCGAGGATCGGCGAGAGCATCTCCTCCACCAGCGCCGCCGCCGGCTGCAGCTTCTCGCGCCGCCGTCCGGGCTCGCCGTGGATGCCGACTCCGACTTCGATCTCGTCGGCGCCGAGGTCGAAGATCGGGGTGCCCGAGCTGGGCGTGGCGCACGAGGTCAGGGCGACCCCGAACGACCGCGCGCTCTCGTTGACCTTGCGGCAGACGCCGGCCACCTCGGCCAGCGAGCCGCCGGCCTCGGCCTTCGCGCCCGCGATCTTCTCGGCCAGCACGGTCGCGCCGGTGCCGCGGCGCCCGGCGGTGTAGAGGCTGTCCTGGACGGCGACGTCGTCGTCCAGCACGACCGACTGCACCTCGATCCCGTCGTCCTCGGAGAGCTCGGCCGCGAGCTTGAAGTTGAGCACATCGCCGGTGTAGTTCTTGACGATGTGAAGGACGCCGGCGCCACCGTTGACCGCCTTGGTGGCCGCCGCCATCTGATCGGGCACCGGAGAGGTGAACACCGCTCCGGCGCAGGCTGCGTCGAGCATCCCGGCGCCGACGAAGCCGCCGTGCATGGGCTCATGGCCGGATCCTCCGCCGGACACGAGGCCCACCTTGCCGGAGACGGGCGCATCGGCGCGAATCACGAGCTGCTGGTCGAAATCCACCCGCACCAGGTCGGCGTGGGCTGCCGCGATCCCGGCGAGCGCCTCCGGGACGACGTTCTCGGGATCGTTGATGAACTTCTTCACGACTGCGGTCTGGGTACTCATGGTGATGCGTGACCTCCTTGTGGTGGGAACGTGCGTGCAGCACCCCGAAGCACCCCATGGGCCCCGACCTCGGTCTGCCTGGGTGCTCGCTGGTTCTTGGTCATCCCCCCGGTGATACTCGTCGTTCGGACCATGGGAACACTTTGGCCAGAGTTCGACAATGCCGAACAACATTCAGGACGATAGAGCACAGAGGATCGTGTGTCAAGCCCCGCGTTCGAGGCCCGGCAGCGGCGCCGTGATCATGCCCTCCTGGACGTACCAGGCGAGCGTCCTTCGCACCATCTCGTCGAACGAGCGGTACTGCAGGCCGAGCTCGCGGGTTGCGCGCGAGCCGTCGTAGGCATGCCCGTGCAGCAGCGTGGCCACCATCTCGCGGCAGAGCCGCGGGCGGCGGCCACGAGCGCGGGCCAGAGACCCCACCACCCCGCCCGCGGCAAGGGCGACCGGCCGCGGCAGGTTGACGGTCCGATGCTCGATCCCGGTGATGCGGGCGACCGTGGCAATCGCCTCCTCGGTAGAGACGCACACGCCCGAGAGCAGGTAGCGGCGGCCGGGCTGTCCGGCCGCCTCGGCCAGCACGTGGCCCTCGGTGCAGTCGTCGACGTCGACCAGGCTGAATCGCGAGCGCACGAGCGTGTGCAGACGGCCGTTTGCGTAGTCGAGGATCAGGCGCGCCGTGCCGCCCGTGCGGCCCGGGCCCTGCACCGAGGCGGGGTTGAT
This sequence comes from Gaiellales bacterium, assembly GCA_036569885.1. Lineage (GTDB taxonomy): Bacteria > Actinomycetota > Thermoleophilia > Gaiellales > JAICJC01 > JAICJC01. Next base: position 2,128 of record DATCPV010000104.1, read on the forward strand.
GCAGACGAGCTCGATCGCATACCGCTCGGCGACCCGGATCGCCGCCCGCTCGGCGTCGTACTTGGACCGCTCGTAGTGCGAGAGGAACGCGCCCCGGTGCGGCGTGTCCTCGTCCGCCACCACCCCGGCCGCCTCGCCGATGGTGGCCGCCGAAGACGTGTAGACCACCCGCCGCGCCCCCGCCCGGGCCGCGGCGGCGATCACGTTCTCGGTACCCGACACATTGGCCGCCCGCATCGGGCCCGGGTCGCGCATGCAGAACCCGTTCACACCCGCGGCGTGGTAGACGATCTCGCACCCGCGGGCCGCGCGCTCCACCGTGTCGGGCTCGAGCACGTCTCCGGCGGCAACCTCCGCCCCGAGGGCCTCGAGGGCGGCTGCCGCAGCCGGCGTGCGGGCGAGCACGCGTATGGTGCGGCCGTCCGCCAGGAGTCGGCGTGCAATCGCCCCGCCGACGAACCCGGTTGCCCCGGTGACCAGGACGCCGGTCACGTCTCGGTGCCGGAGGCAGCGCTGGTCAGCGTACCCGAGAAGCGCACCAGGTATTCGACCGCCGAGGCGACGGTGATCGCCGCCGCGGCCAGCATGGCGACCTCGTCGAGCCGCAGCGGGCCGATGGACACATGCAGGTGAACGATCGCAAGCAGGATCGCCACGAACTGGGCATTCGTCTTCAGCTTCCCCCAGAACGACGGCTTCATCACCACCCCGTCGGCGGCGATCAGGCCGCGCAGGCCCATGATCACCAGCTCGCGCCCGATGATGATCGTGGCGACCCAGGCCGACGCCCGGTCGACGGACACCAGCGCGACCAGCGTGCCCGATGTGAGCAGCTTGTCGGCGGTCGTGTCGATGAACGACCCCAGGGTGCTGGTCAGAAGCCACCGCCGCGCGAGGTACCCGTCGAGCGTGTCGGTCGCGGCTGCGACCAGGAACAGGGCGGCGGCCAGGTAGTCGACGCGCCGGCTCGAGCTCGCCAGGACGAGCGCCATCACGATGGGCACCATCACGACCCGCACTGCGCTCAGCGCCGTCAGCGTCCCCTCCGAGCGCCTCATCAGATCGTTCCGGAGCCCGGTGCACGTCCGGGATGGCGATCCCGACGGTGGTCGGCGGTGGGCGGCACGACGGGAACCATAACCCAGGCGTAACGTCACATCCGACCCGCGAATTTCTCGTTGTGGATGCGGGTTTGCAACGCGGTGTGACGAAGTTGACAACGACGATCGGGTGAAGTACCGTGACGCTCGGCCAGGGTTCGGGGATGCCGAATGACGTTCGTGTCCAATCGGGCGCGTGCGATTGTGGTGCGCGTCCGTGTCCCCGAAGACGGGAGGAGGAGCGCATGTGCGTTTTCGTCTTGACGGCCGTCCCTGAGGGAGGATCGACGTGATTCTCGAGACCTTCAACCCCGGATCCGTCTTCTGGCCCGAGGTGATCGGCACGGGCCTGCTGGTGCTGCTGGGCTGTGGGGTCGTCGCCGGCGTGCTGCTGGCCCATTCCAAGGCCCAGAACTCGGGCTGGGTCGTGATCACATTCGGGTGGGGCCTCGCCGTGATGATCGGCGCCGGATCGGTGGCCGACTATGGCGGCGCGAGCCTGAACCCGGCCGTGACGCTGGGGATCTGGGCGAACGGCGGATTTGACTCGCACTTCGGCCACAAGGTCCTGACCTACATCGCCGGCGAGTTCGTTGGCGCGTTCATCGGTGCGACGCTCGTCTACCTGGCGTACTACCTGCACTGGAAGGACACCGAGGACCCCGGCCTCAAGCTGGCCGTGTTCTCAACCGGCCCGGCGGTGCGCAACTACGCCTGGAACCTGGTGACCGAGATCATCGGCACGTTCGTGCTCGTGTTCGGCATCTTCTCCGTCACGGGGAACACGGGCATCGCCCAGAGCGGCACGGCCATCCTCTTCGTCGCGCTGATCGTGGTCAGCATCGGGATGAGTCTCGGCGGGCCGACCGGCTACGCCATCAACCCGGCCCGTGACCTCGGTCCGCGCATCATGCATGCCATCCTGCCGATCCCCGGCAAGGGATCGTCTGACTGGGCGTACGCCTGGGTGCCGGTCGTAGGCCCACTCATCGGTGGCGTGCTCGGCGGCATGCTTCACCACGCGCTCTTCCCGATCAGCTAGGAGGCCCCAACCCATGTCGAAGTACGTCGCAGCGATCGATCAGGGCACGACCAGCACCCGGTGCATGGTGTTCGACCATTCGGGCCAGATCGTGTCGGTCGATCAGAAGGAACACGAGCAGATCTTCCCGCAGCCCGGCTGGGTCGAGCACTCGCCGGTCGAGATCTGGGAACGGACGCAGGAGGTGGTCGCCGGCGCGCTGAAGAAGGGCGATCTCACGGGCGCCGACCTGGCCGCGGTCGGCATCACGAACCAACGCGAGACGGCGGTCGTGTGGGACAAGAAGACCGGCACTCCCGTTCACAACGCGATCGTGTGGCAGGACACGCGCACCGATCGCATCTGCAACGAGCTGGCGCGCGACGGCGGCCAGGACCGGTTCCGGGCGCAGGTGGGGCTTCCGCTTGCGACATATTTCTCGGGGCCGAAGATCAAGTGGATCATCGACAACGTCCCCGGCGTGAAGGAACGCGCGGAGAGCGGGGACATCGTGTTCGGGAACATCGACTCGTGGGTCGTGTGGAACCTCACGGGAGGGACCAACGGCGGAGTCCACGTGACCGATCCGACGAACGCGTCACGCACCATGCTGATGGATCTGAAGACCCTGGAATGGGACGACGAGATCCTCGATGTGATGGGGGTTCCCCGGGCAATGCTGCCCGAGATCAAGTCCTCGAGCATGGTGTACGGCAACGCCACCGGCGCGCTGGAGGGCGTCAAGGTGGCGGGCATCCTCGGCGACCAGCAGGCGGCCGTGTTCGGCCAGACCTGCTTCGCCGTCGGCCAGGCCAAGAACACCTACGGCACCGGTAACTTCCTGCTGCTGAACACGGGCACCACGCCGGTGCAGTCGGAGAACGGGCTGCTGACCACCGTCGGCTACAAGATCGGTGACCAGGATGCCGTCTACTGCCTCGAAGGCGCGATCGCCGTCACCGGGTCGCTGGTGCAGTGGCTGCGCGACAACATCGGCCTGTTCCAAAGCGCTCCCGAGATCGAGGACCTGGCGCGGACGGTCGACGACAACGGCGGTGTGTACTTCGTGCCGGCGTTCTCGGGGCTCTTCGCTCCGTACTGGAAGAGCGACGCCCGCGGTGCGATCGTCGGCCTGACCCGGTACGTCAACAAGGGCCACATCGCCCGGGCGGTGCTCGAGGCGACGGCGTTCCAGACCAAGGAGGTCGTGGACGCCATGAACGCCGACTCCGGCGTTCCGCTGACCGCGCTCAAGGTCGACGGCGGCATGGTGCAGAACGACCTGCTGATGCAGTTCCAGGCGGACATCCTGGACGTGCCGGTGATCCGGCCGCAGGTCGCCGAGACGACATCGCTCGGCGCGGCGTATGCGGCCGGCCTCGCGGTCGGGTTCTGGGGGGAGATCGAGGATCTGCGCGCCAACTGGGGCAAGGATCACGAGTGGACTCCCTCGATGGACTCCGACCGCCGCGATCGCGAGTACCACATGTGGAAGAAGGCGGTGACTCGCACGTTCGACTGGGTCGAAGAGGAGGAACATGCCCATGCCTGAACGCCCCGATAGAGAACATCCCGAACAGGAGGGCGATTTCGCCGAAGGGGAGGAGACTCTCGCTCCGGACGAGCATGAGGGCGACTTCGCCGAGGGGCAGGAGGGCGAGCACGCTGACCATCAGCGAGCGGGCAGCTTCGCCGAGGGCCAGGAGGAGAGGCCCGAGGAGGAGGATGAGCACGAGGGCGACTTCGCCGAGGGCCAGAAGGAAGACGAGTAGCCTGACGCGAGGAGTCTCCGCGGGAGATGAGGGGCCGGCGGTCACCGCCGGCCCCTCGAGGGCATAGGGTGCGGCAGTGATCGAGACGCAGGTGCTGGTGGTTGGGGGAGGAGCGACCGGCCTCGGTGTCGCCCGCGATGCCGCGCTGCGTGGCCTCTCGGTGGTGCTGGTCGACCGCAGCGACCTGGGCGAGGGCACGAGCGGCCGCTTCCACGGGCTGCTGCACTCCGGCGGCCGCTACGTCGTCAAGGATCCGCGCGCGGCCGCGGAGTGCATGCACGAGAACCGCATCCTGCGCCGGATCGCCGGCCACTGCATCGAGGACACGGGCGGGCTGTTCGTCTCCCTCTCGGCAGAGGATTCCGAGTACGGCGACCGGTTCGGGGCCGGTTGCGCGGAAGCCGGGATCCCGGTCGAGGAGATCGAGCCGGCGGCGGCGCTGCGGCGAGAGCCGCGGCTGCATCCGGGGATCCAGCGGGCATTCGCGGTCCCCGATGCTTCGGTCGACGGCTGGCGCCTGCTGTGGGGCTGTGCCGACGACGTCGAGCGCCGCGGCGGCGCGATCCTGACCTACCACGAGGTCGAGGGACTGGTGGTCGAGGGCGACCGGGTGTGCGGGGCGCACGTGCGCGACATGCGCACCGGGGAGGGCGTCGAGATCCGGGCCGACATCACCGTGAGCGCGGCCGGGGCGTGGGCGGGGCGGATCGCCGCGATGGCCGGCCTCACCGTCACCGTCCGGGGTGGCCGCGGGATCATGATCGCGCTCAACCACCGGCTCGTCCACGCGGTGGTCAACCGCTGCCGGATGCCGGCCGACGCCGACATCCTGGTGCCGGCCCACACCGTGTCCGTGATCGGGACGACTGACAGCCCGGTCGAGGACCCCGACGATTTCTCCATCCCGCCGGGGGAGGTGGCCAGGGTGATCTCCAGCGGCGCCGAGATGGTGCCGCACATGCGCGAGGCCCGCATGCTGCGCGTCTGGGCGGGGATCAGGCCGCTCTACAGCGAGGGCCCGGAAGGCGCGTCCACGCGCGACATCACCCGCGACTACGCGTTGCTCGACCACCGCGAGCGCGAGGGCGTCGGCGGCCTTCTGACCATCACAGGCGGCAAGCTGACCACCTTCCGGCTCATGGCCGAGGTGGCCGTCGACGCGGTCTGCGAGCATCTCGGCGTCGAGGCCGCCTGCCGGACGGCCGCCGAGCCGCTGCCGGGCTCCGAGGACGGGCACACCCACCATGTCGGCGACCGCCTGGCCGCACGCGAGCGCACCCTCCACGACGAGCAGGTGATCTGCGAGTGCGAGCTCGTCACCCGGGGAATGCTGCTCGACGCGGTGGCGGCGCACCCGACGACGAATCTGGATGACATCCGCAGGGCGGTGCGCCTGGGCATGGGGCCGTGCCAGGGCGGATTCTGCATCCCGCGGGCCGCCGGTGTCCTGACCGCCGCGGGGCGCATGGACGCCGCCACCGCGAACGCCGCCGTGCGCGCCTTCGTGGAGGAGCGGTGGAGGGGCGTGTGGCCGATCCTGGCCGGGCGGCAGGCCCGACAGGGGCGGCTCGACGACTGGCTCTTCCACGGGACGCTCGACATCGACCACCTGCCTGCATGAGCACGCCACCCCGAGTGCTGGTCGTCGGGGCGGGGCTGGCGGGGCTCACCTGCGCGCTGCGGCTGGCCGACGCCGGCACGCCGGTGACGATCGTGGCGGCCGGCGCCGGCTCGCTCCAGCTCGGCGGGTCGACCCTCGACGTGCTTGGCTACGTGCCCGAGCGGGTCGCCCGTCCGCTCGAGGCGTTCTCCTCGCTCGGCGCCGGCCACCCCTACCGGGTGCTCGGGGCCGATCGGGTGGCTGCGGCCACCCGCTGGCTGGCCGAGCGGCTGCCGACGCTCGACCTGCGCGGCTCGGCCGACGAGAACATGCTGCTCGCAAGCGCGCTCGGCGCCGCCCGGCCGACGGCGATCGCACCCGCCACGATCGCCGCCGGCGACCTGCGCCGGGGCGGCCCGGTGGTGTTCGCCGGCGTGCGCGCGCTCAAGGAT
>DATCPV010000105.1:0-3258 GCA_036569885.1 Gaiellales bacterium
TGATCGTCCAGTCGTGCCCGCTCGGCTTGCCGGTGTTGTCGGTGGTGGCCGCGGCGGCCGATGCCGCAAACGCGGTGGCCGGGAGCGCGAGCATGAGCGCGAGGGCGTAGATCGAGACGATCAGACGGCGCACAAAAAGACCTCCGTCGGCATGGCGGTGCGGAGCCTACCATGCCGGTGTGGACGGCCTGGAGCAGCAGGTGGACGGCCCGCTCGCCGGGGCGGAGCTCGCGGTCCCGTACCTGCTGGCAGACGCGGCATTTGCCGACTACGCCCGCCGCACCGCGGCCGGTCTCACCCGTGCGCGTGTCTCCGAGCCGATGTTGCCCGCGCTTGCCGCGGCGCTCTGGCGCTCGCGCGAGGCAACGGCGCCGCGGGCGCTCGCGGTGCTGGTGGCCGACGACGATGCCGCCCGCGCGTTGGCCGAGTCGGCGGCGGCGTTCCTGCCGCCTGACACGGCCGCATTTCTGCCCTCGCGCGGCGTGGGCTGGGGCAGCGGCCTCGACCCCGCGCCCCACCTGGTCGGCGAGCGCCACCGCGGCCTGCACACCCTCGCCCGGGGCGGTCTGGTGGCCGTGTCGGCCGATGCCCTCATCGAGCGGGTCGAGCCACGCGGCCGCCGACCCGCCCCGGTGGCGCTGCGCCTGGGCGAGGAGACGCCGTTTGACGACCTGGTGCATGCCCTGGCCGAGGCGGGCTACGAGCGCTCCGACTCGGTCGAGGAGCGGGGCGAGTTCTCGGTTCGCGGCGGACTGATCGACGTCTTCGCAACGACCGGCCGCGAACCGGTGCGGCTCGAGTTCTTCGGCGACCACGTCGAGCGGCTGTCGGCATTCTCGGTCTTCACCCAGCGCTCGCTGCGCGATCTCGACGAGGTCCTGATCCACCCCGCCGGTGAATACTCGGTGCCAGGCACTCAATATTCACGCTGGGGCCGAGACGAGGGCGACGACTCGCCGCACGTTCCCCCGGGCCTGGTGCCGCTGTGGCCGGAGCTGGCCGCGGCGGCGGCCGTCGTGGCCTGGAATCCGGCGGAGCTCGCGGCCGCCGTCGAGGAGGCGCATGCCGAGGCGTCCGAGCGCCTGCGCGATCCCGAGCTCCGCGCCCGCGGATACGTGCCCGGCAAGGCGGTGTCCGAGCTGGTCGAGTCGGTTCCCGCGCTCGAGGAGATGCCGCTCGGTCAGCCGTTCCAGTTCGATGCGCAGCTGCCCGCGCTGGCGTCGACCGGCATCACGGAGGCCGAGAACGAGCTGCGCGCGCTGGTCAGGGCCGGATACCGCGTTCTGGTCTGCTTCGCCCACCTCGGCGAGGCCCGCCGGACGCACATGTCGCTGCGCCGCGTGTCGGCGGACCTGCCCGCGCCGGGCCGGGCCGGGCCGGAGGAGGCGGGCATCGCCTTCTGTGTCTCGCCGCTCCGGCACGGGTTCGTCTCGCCCGGCCTGCGCCTGGCCGTGCTGCCCGCCGCCCAGCTCCTGCGCCGCCGCGGCGCTCGCGGCCCGGCCCGGTTCGGGCGGGCGCTCTCGACGGTTGCCGACCTGCGCAGCGGCGACTACATCGTGCACGAGGATCACGGCGTCGGCCGCTTCGTCCGCTTCGACACCAAGGAGGTGGGCGGCGTCGTCCGCGACTACCTCTACCTCGAGTTCCGCGGCGATGACCGCCTGTACGTCCCCCACGACCAGCTGGCCAAGGTCAGCCGCTACGTCGGCGCCGATGGCAAGGCGCCCGCCCTCTCGCGCCTCGGCGGCAAGGCCTGGGCCACCCTCAAGAGCCGGGCGCGGGTCGCCGTGCGCGAGCTGGCCGGCGAGCTTTTGGCCCTCTACGCGCGCCGCCAGAACGCCACCCGCCCCGGGCTCGGCGCCGACGACGAGTGGATGGCACGGCTCGAGGCCTCGTTCCCCTACGACGAGACCGACGACCAGGCCGTCGCGATCGACGCCGTCAAGCAGGATCTCGAGGCGCCCCAGCCGATGGATCGCCTGGTGTGCGGCGATGTCGGCTTCGGCAAGACCGAGGTGGCGGTGCGGGCGGCGTTCAAGGTTGCCACCGCCGGTCGCCAGGTGCTGATGCTGGTGCCGACGACCATCCTCGCCCAGCAGCACGCCGCCACCCTGCGCGACCGGTTCCGTGACTTCCCGATCCGCGTCGAGATGGTGTCGCGGTTCCGGGCTCCGGCCGAGGTGAAGAAGGTGCTGGCCGACTTCCGGGCGGGCAAGGTCGACGTGCTGGTCGGCACCCACCGCGTGCTCTCGCGCGACGTCGTGCCGCAGGAGCTCGGCCTCGTCGTGCTCGACGAGGAGCAGCGCTTCGGCGTCGCCCAGAAGGAGCTCCTGCGCCAGCTGCGGCTCGAGGTGGACGTGCTCGCGATGTCGGCGACCCCGATCCCGCGCACGCTGCACATGAGCCTCTCGGGCCTGCGCGACATCAGCGTCATCACGACGCCGCCCCGCGACCGCCACCCGATCAAGACCCATGTCGGAGAGTTCGACGAGGAGCTGATCGCCGCGGCGCTGCGGCGCGAGGCGGCCCGGGGCGGCCAGTCGTTCTATCTCTACAACCGCGTCGAGACCATCGAGGACGTGGCCGAGCGGCTGCGCCGGTGGGTGCCGGAGCTGCGCGTGGGGGTCGCACACGGGCAGATGCCCGAGCGCGCGCTCGAGGGCGTGATGATGAAGTTCCTGCGCGGCGACTTCGACGTGCTCGTATCCACGACGATCATCGAGTCGGGACTCGACATCCCCCAGGCCAACACGCTGGTCGTCGAGCGCGCCGACACGCTCGGACTGGCCCAGCTCTACCAGATCCGGGGGCGCGTCGGCCGCTCGAACGCCGTCGCCCACGCGTTCCTCTTCTATCCCGACCGGCGCGAGCTGAGCGAGGAGGCCCGCCACCGGCTCTCGACCCTGGCCGACTACACCGAGCTCGGCTCGGGCTACCGGATCGCGATGCGCGACCTCGAGCTGCGCGGCGCCGGCAACCTGCTCGGCGACGAGCAGTCGGGGCACGTCGCGGCGGTCGGGTTCGAGCTCTACTGCGAGCTCCTGGCCGAGGCGGTCGCCGAGCTACAGGGCGCCGCGCCGGTCGTCTTCCGGCCGGTGCGGGTGGAGGCTCAGGTCGATGCCTACGTCCCGGCCGACTACGTGCCGCTCGAGGCGGTCAAGATCGATCTGCACCGGCGGGTGGCGCTGGCCGGCGACCGCTCGGAGCTGCGCGAGATCGAGGCGGAGCTCGCCGACCGGTTCGGCCCTGTCCCCGAAC
>DATCPV010000106.1:0-2355 GCA_036569885.1 Gaiellales bacterium
CCCGCGGGCGGCCGCGCTGCGCTTCAGAATCGAAGGCTGTGGGAGCCGGTACGGCACGCGGCCGGCGGCGGGCGTCGGCGGCGGCTGGACGGGAGTTGGCTCGTCGAGCAGGTCGGCGTCCTCCCCCGGCGCCGCGTCGTACTCGAGGGACGGCGGAACGGGCGGCTCCTCGAGCTCGGGCACCTGGCCGTAGAGGTCGGCGAATTCGTGCGAGCCGTCGACCGGCGGCGACGAGGGCTCCGGCGTGGGCACCGCGTGGAGCACCGGCCGCGTCCCAGGGCGCTCGCGATAGCGCCGCCCGACCTCCTCCGACAGCCGCATTCCGGCCCCCGCCGCGCGGGCAACGTGACGGCCGGACGTGCGCATCGCCAGTCCCAGGGAGGCGCCCGTCACCAGGACGCCGCCGACAAGCGCGCCGAGGACGACCAGGATCGAGACGCCGATCGGGCCGACGAGGCCGTTCAGCCCGATCCGCGCGTACGCGCCAACGAGGCCGCCGTGGTGCTCGGCCGAGCTCGTATCCGTCGTCGAGAGCGCGAGCACGAGCGTGGCAAGGCACACGATCGCCCCGGTGCGAAGCGGCCGCAGCCGCGTCAGCGGGCTGTGCAGGAAGATGGCCGCCCCGACCGCCACGAGCAGCGGCGGCACCACGACCCCGGCGCGCCCGATCACCAGGTGCATGGCGGTATCGATCTTGAGGCCGATGACGCCCCCGTCCCAGCCCAGGTACTCCACGAAGCCCAGGAACGCGCCCAGCGCAAGGAGGCCCCCTCCGACGAGGTCGGTGCGCTGCTGGCGCGCCGAACGACTCGGCGCCCGTTTCCGCCGGGGGGGCGAATGGCGGGTGGGGGTGCTCGGGCGCCGAGTCTTCGTGCGAGAGCCAGCGGCGCGACTTCGTGCTCGCGTCGATGCCCTTGTCATCGAGGGGGAGTTCGGCGGCTTTGGGCCTTCCCCTGCATCCGCTGCGAGAATTCGTAAAGGAAATGCCAGTTTTCGGGCCTCACCCAGGCTTTCGGGCGCCTCTCGGCTAGGCTGACCCCGTGCAACAGAGACTGGCTCTCACAGTTGCGTCCGCAGTGGTGATGATCGGGGGGTTCACGGGGCAGGCACTCGCGGCCAACCCCTTCCCGCCGACCGCGTTTTGGCAGACCAACGGCACGGTGCGCGCCATCGCGTTCCGCGGGAACGTGGTGTACGTGGGCGGCCAGTTCACCTCGGTTCGACCGCCGGGCGCCGCTGCGGGCACCAAGGAGGTCACGCGCCACAACGTCGCCGCCTTCAACACCAAGACCGGTGCGGTGCTCAGGTGGAACCCGGGCGCCAACGGCACCGTGCGGACGATCGTGGCCACCTCGACGCGGGTCTACCTGGGCGGCAGCTTCACGACGGTGGGCGGCAGGGCGCGCTCGAACGTGGCGGCGGTATCTCTGGGCGGAGTTGCGAGCAAATGGAACCCCGGTGCCAACCGGTCGGTTTTCGTCCTGCGGCTGGGGCCGAACGGCCAGCTCTTCGCCGGCGGCGACTTCACCAAGATCGGCGGCAAGGTGCGCCGGCACCTGGCCGAGATCGGCCGGTCGGCGAGTGCCCCGATCGCGGCCTGGGGGCCGGCGATCGGCCAGATCACCGGGTTTGCCTGCCCCCCGCGCTGCTCGCCGCGGATCTTCACGATCGCGTTTTCGGGCCACCGCGTGTACTTCGGCGGCCACTTCGGGCTCGTCAACGGCGTCGCTCGCAACAAGGCCGCGGCGGTGCCTATCAACAACAGCTCCCAGGTGCTCGCGTTCAACCCGAACATCTATGCGGCGGCCAACTGCCCGACGTGCACGACGGTCGAGACCAGCCGGGTGTACCACCTGATCGCGACCTCGTCGCACATCTACACGTGCGGCGGCTACTGGAAGGTCAACGGCGACAAGACGTCGTACAACGTCAGCGCCTTCGATCCGAACACCGGCACGCTGCAGAAGTCGCTCACCCAGCAGGACGACGGCGACACGCCGGGCTGCATGCTACGGGCGGGGGTGCTGTACGTCGGCGGCCACTTCAACGTGGCCGGGCCCGGGTGTACACCCGGACACCTCGCGCCGTGCTCGACCCGGCATCACGTGGCGGCGTTCGACACGACCAACAACACCCTCCTGCCCTGGAATCCCGACGTGAACTCCGTCCATGGGCTGCTGATGATCGCAAGCGGAGCCCCGGGCGTCGGCTTCGGCGGCTACTTCACCCGCATGGGCGGCACGAACCAGCAGGGATTCGCCTTCTACCGCAGGACCCGCCTGCCAGGCGCTTAACAAGGCTCCTTGGAGGGTTGGGAACGTGGCGCCGGCAGACACCCGCGGTGCGCTCAGGTTG
>DATCPV010000107.1:0-1789 GCA_036569885.1 Gaiellales bacterium
CTCCGCGCCGCCGGCGCCACCGTCCACGGCTTCGGCCCCATCCTCACCATCACCACCCAACCACACACCCCCACCACCCTCGCAACACTCTCCACCGCCCGCTACCTCTACCACCAAGCCCTGCTCGCCGACCCCACCGCCCACGACATCCGCCGCATGGTCCGCCTCTACCGCCACGCCGCCGACCTCCAAGCCACAGGCAACTGCTGAATACCCGGTGCCAGGCACTCAATATTCACCCAAGCGCCGCCTCGGCCTCGATGCGCAGCACGCCGAAGTCGAGCTCTGTCCCGGCGACGGCCTGCAGTAGCGGCTCGGCCCGCAGCGACTGCCCGAGGCGCCAGAGCTCGCGGAGGAGCGTGCCGGCCTCCGGGCTGGCGAACCACGCGTTTCCAAAGCGGGTGCGGAGATGGTCGCCGAGCTGCGCCTCGAGCGCCCAGGCCCGCAGGTAGCAGGTGCAGTAGAAGCCGTCGTCGACGTCGTTCAGATAGTCGGTCGTGGGGTACGCAACGCCCGCCGCGCGCGAGAGCAGCTCCGCGTAGCGCGCGGGCAGTCCGGCGAGCGGGGCGCCGGCGTGCAGCTCGATCTCGTAGGCCAGTTTGGCGGCATAGCGGCGGACGAGGAACAGCTTGTACAGCGCCGAGAAGGCGGTGTACTCGGGGACGTCGGCGCCCATCTGCGCCCGCAGCCAGTGCGGGTCGTGCAGCAGGTGCTCGAAGAGGAACGCAAACCCCTCGGTGACGGCGTTGTCGCCCAGCACCCGCTCCTCCGCGGGCAGCTCGGCGGGCATGTGGGCGAAGTGCTCGGTGTGCCCGGCCTCGTGGAACAGGGCGCGGTAGTCGTCCTGGCCGCCCTGGGGGAGGAGCACGAGGATGACTCGGCCGGGGACGCGGACCGGGGCGCAGAACGCGCGCGGCACCTTGCCCGCGCGCGCATCGATGTCAAGCTCGACGTTCGGCTGCGCGTCGAGGTCGACGCCGAGCCCCGCCAGCGTCGCTCGCAGCGCGGGCAGCGCCCGCTCCGGCGCGAACGCCGGGTCGAACTCCGGTGCGCGCCACAGGCGGGCGAGGTCAGGCGGCGCGGCGTCAGCGAGCGACACCCCGACCCGTCGGCGCAGCTGCCGGTCGACGTGGCGGCGGTACAGGTCGTCCGTCGAGTCCAGGAACGCGTTCGTGGCCTCCCGCAGCTCGCGCGGCGTGTAGTCGCAGCGCTCGTACAGCTCAAGCACCGTGCCCGCGTCGAGATGCCCGGTCAGGTGGCGCTGGAGCATCGCGGCCTCCTCGTGGAGCGGGTTCAGCCGCTCGGCCGTGACGGCACACCGGGCGGCGTAGAGCCGCCGCCGGCGCTCGCCGTCGGGCTCGTTGACGAGTCGGGGGCTCACCTCCCGGTAGGGCACCGACTCGCCGTCCACCTCGACCACGAGGGCGGCCTCGGCATTCGCGATCTCCTCGCTGAGGTGCCGCAGCCCGTTGCCGATGTACGCCTCACAGGCGAACCGGTAGAGCTCGGTGGGGGCGCCCTCGGTGCGGAGCGCGCGAGCCTGGTCGAGGGTGGTGAGGTCGGCGTAGCGCTCGTATACCGCGGCGATCTCGTAGGTCGGCTTGTGCCCGGCCGAGTGCAGGTAGTACTCCTCCATCGCCTCGGCCGTCATGTCCTCGAGCCGCCGGCGGTAGGTGTCAACGGCGGTCGGCATCGGCGGCCATAGACTAACCGGATGGGCGCGCTCGTCAGGGATCAGGAGATCGAGCTCGTCGTCGACCGTCTCGCCTATGGCGGGCGCGGCGTCGCC
>DATCPV010000108.1:0-5887 GCA_036569885.1 Gaiellales bacterium
GTATAAGAGACAGATCGACATGTTGGCGATCGTCATCCGCCCCTCCATCGACAGGCCGCGGGCGGCCGGGCCGGTGTACTCGATCACGTGGCCGGCGGCGCCGTCGGTGCCGATCAGGCCGATCGTGCCGAGGATCATGTCCTTGGCGGTGCAGCCCGGCCCGAGCGCGCCGGCGTAGTCGATCCGCATCGTCTTGGGCCGCCGCTGGGGCAGGGTCTGGGTCGCCAGCACGTGCTCGACCTCGCTCGTACCTATGCCGAACGCGAGCGCGCCGAACGCCCCGTGGGTGGAGGTGTGGGAGTCGCCGCACACGATCGTCATGCCCGGCTGGGTCAGGCCGAGCTGCGGGCCGATCACGTGCACGATCCCGTTGCGGCGGTGGCCGAGCGGATACAGGCGCACGCCGAACTCGGCGCAGTTGCGGTCCAGCGCCTCGAGCTGGGCCTGCGAGAGCTCGTCGGGATCACCCGGTCCCGTGGCGACGTTGTGGTCGGCGGTGGCAACGGTCCTGTCGGGCCTCCGCACGCGCCGGCCTGCCGCGCGCAGCCCCTCGAACGCCTGTGGGCTGGTCACCTCGTGCACCAGATGCAGGTCGACGAAGAGCAGGTCGTCGCCGATCGCGTGATCGTCCCAGACCTTCTCGAACAGGGTGCGCGGCGCCTCTGGCATGGTGGTTTTGCAGTGTATCCAGCGGCGGATCTGGATACACTCGCATGGTGCTGTGCGCAACGTGTGGGACGGAAAACCCTGCCAGTAAGCCCTTCTGCCGCGGCTGCGGCGCATCGCTGGCGGCGGCCTGTCCGGCGTGCGGCGCGGCGGTCACCGCGGACGACCGCTTCTGCGGTGAGTGCGGCACCCCGGTGGCGGGCCGAGTGGCCGTGGCATCCGCCGCCCCCGCGCAGCCCATCGCGCCGCCCGGCCGGGCCGAACCCGCCACGGAGCGCCGGCTGGTGTCGGTGCTCTTCGCCGACCTGGTCGGGTTCACGACGGTGTCCGAGGCGCGGGACTCCGAAGAGGTGCGGGCGCTCCTCTCACGCTACTTCGACACCTGCCGGCGGCTGATCGAGCTCTACGGCGGGGTGGTCGAGAAGTTCATCGGCGATGCCGTCATGGCGGTCTGGGGAGCGCACAACGCAACGGAGGACGACGCGGAGCGGGCCGTGCGGGCCGCGCTCGACCTCGTGGCCGCGGTCACCGCGCTCGGCGACGAGGTGGGAGTGTCCGACCTGCACGCGCGGGCGGGCGTCCTGACGGGCGAGGCGACGGTCACGGTCGGCGCGACGGGCGAGGGCCTGGTGGCGGGCGACATCGTCAACACCGCTGCGCGGATCCAGACGCTCGCCGAGCCGGGCCGCGTGCTGGTGGGCGAGACGACCCGGCGCACCACCGAGCCCACCATCGTGTACGAGGACGCGGGCACACACGAGCTCAAGGGCAAGGTGGGCCTGCACAGGGTGTGGCAGGCCGTGAGGGTGGTGTCGGGCGCTCGCGGCGCGCTCAAGTCGGAGGGCCTGGAGGCGCCGTTCGTCGGCCGCGACCGCGAGTTGCGCCAGATCAAGGACCTCTTCCACGCATGTGCGGACGAGCGCCGCGCGCACCTCGTCTCGGTCACTGGCATCGCCGGCATCGGCAAGTCGCGGGTCGTATGGGAGTTCTACAAGTACTTCGACGGACTGGCCCAGATCGTCTACTGGCATCGCGGCCGCTGTCTGGCCTACGGCGAGGGCGTCACCTACTGGGCGCTGGCCGACATGGTGCGGATGCGCTGCCGGATCAGCGATGACGAGTCCGCCGAGGCGGTGCTGGCGAAGCTGGCCGCCGTGCTCGACGAGCACATCCCGGATGCAGATGAGCGCGCGTTCGTCGAGCCGCGCGTCGCCCACCTTCTGGGCATCGAGGGCAGCGCGCGCTTCGAACGCGACGACCTGTTCTCGGCCTGGCGGATCTTCTTCGAGCGGCTCGCCGACGTGTACCCGACGGTGCTCGCGTTCGAGGACATGCAGTGGGCCGATGCCTCGCTGCTCGACTTCATCGAGCATCTGCTCGAGTGGTCGCGCAACTCGCCGCTGTACGTGATCACGGCCGCGCGGCCGGAGTTGGTGGAGCGGCGGCAGACGTGGGGCGCGGGCAAGCGCAACTTCACCTCGCTCTATCTGGAGCCGGTGCCGGAGAGCACGATGCGCAGGCTGCTGGGGGGGCTCGTGCCCGACCTGCCCGATGCGCTGGCCACGCAGATCCTGGCCCGGTCGGAGGGCGTGCCGCTGTACGCGGTCGAGACGGTGCGGATGCTGCTCGACCGAGGGCACCTCGTGCAGCAGGGCAGTGTCTACACGGCGACCGGGCCGGTCGAGACGCTCGAGGTGCCCGAGACGCTGCACGCGCTGATCGCCGCCCGGCTCGACGGCCTGAGCGCCGACGAGCGCCGGGTCGTCCAGAACGGCGCCGTGCTGGGAAAGACGTTCACGCGTGACGCGCTGGCCGCCGTCACCGGTGACGACGCAGCCGGCTTCGCCCCGCTCCTGGCCGCGCTGGTGCGCAAGGAGGTGCTGTCGATCCAGGCCGATCCGCGCTCGCCCGAGCACGGCCAGTACGGCTTCCTCCGGGATCTCATGCGCCGCGTCGCCTACGAGACCCTGTCGCTGCGCGAGCGCCGTGTCCGGCATCTCGCCGCGGCCGGGTATCTGGAGTCCACCGCGCCCGACGACGACGAGCTGGTCGAGGTGCTCGCGTCGCACTACCTGGATGCATTCAGCGCCGCGCCCGACGTCGATGGTGCCCAGGACGCCCGCTCGAAGGCCCGGGAACTCTTCGTGCGCGCGGGCGAGCGGGCCGAGTCCCTTGGCGCGCCGGGCGAGTCGCAGCGCTACTTCGCCCAGGCCGCCGAGCTGACCGACGACGACCTCGGCCGGGCGGCGCTGCTCGACCGGGCGGGCCAGATGGGGATGCGGGCCGGGCTGAACGAGCAGGCCGCGGCGCACTTCGAGCAGGCGGTGGCGATCCACGACGCCTCCGGCGACACGCACGCCGCCGCCCGGGTCACCAGCCGGCTCGCGTACGTGGACGAGCGCGCGGGCCGCCATGAGCTCGCGATCGAGCGCATGGACGAGGCGATGGCGGTGATCGGCGCCGACGAGCCCGATGAGGACGTCGCCCTGCTGACGGTGCGGCTCGCAAACGCCCAGATGTTCGTCGGGCAGGTCGAACGGGCCTCGGCGCTGGTCGAGCGCGCACTCGACATGGGCGAGGCGCTCGGCCTGCCCGAGATCCTCGTCCGCGGATGGAGCGCCAAGGCGCTGCTGGTGGGGCCGCACCGCCGGCAGGAGGCCGAGATGCTGCTGCGGGCAGCGTCCGAGCTCGCGCTCGAGCAGGGCCTGACCGAACGCGCGGGCGCCTGCCTCGGAAACCTGTCCGACCTCGCGTTCGGGCAGGATCGGTACGAGCACGCGCTGGAGTATCTCGAGCGGTCCCTCAAGCTTGCACGCCGAACCGGCGATCTCCCGAACACCTGGTTTGCGACCAGCGAGTCGACCTACGCGCTGTATCACCTGGGCCGGTGGGACGAGGCCGAGGCCGCGTTTGCGGAGCTGCCTGAGGATCAGCTCCCCAGCGGGCACACCCTCATCAGCCCGCTCACGTCCGTGCTGCCGATCCGCCTCTATCGCGGGGAGCTCGATTCGGCCCGTGCGCTGCGCGAGGTCTATCTGCGGCTGGAGAAGTCCGCCGACGTCCAGGAGCGGTCGTGCTTTGCCGCGGGCAGCGCGACCCTGGCGCTGGCCGAGGGCCGCTACGACGAGACGCTTGGGTGGGGCGAGCGGGCCGTCGCGTCGCAGGGGCTGATGGGCATGTGGCCGCAGAACGTCAAGCAGGGGCTGCTGGCGGCGCTCGAGGCCGCGCTCGTGCTCGGCCGGCCCGACAAGGTCCAGGAGCTGCTGGCCATCATCGAGGAGCAGCCGCCGGGCCAGCGGACGCCGCTCATGGCGGCTCATGCGCACCGGTTCCGTGGCCGGCTGGCCGATGCCCCCGCGACGGCCGACGCCGAGTTCGGCATCGCCGAAGGGCTGCTGCGCGGCCTCGGTATCCCCTTCTGGCTGGCGGTCGTCCGGCTCGAGCACGCCGAGGCGCTGGTCGCACATGGTGGCGACGGCGACGTGCGGGCCCTGCTCGACGCAGCCCGCGAAGAGTTCCAGGAGCTGCGAGCGGCTCCCTGGGTCGAGCGCGTCGATGCGCTGAGCGTGCCGGCGGCGTCCGTCTAGGCCTGGGCTCAGTCCCGGTCGGGCATCCGCACCAGCCGGAACGCCTCCGCCCACAGCCTGACCGGGATGAGCCGGGCCGTCTTCAGGGCGAGCAGCATCGGCAGCGGGAACGCGACCTCGGCCTTGCCCTTCTCGAGCCCGCGGACGATCCGGCGGGCGGCGTCGTCGGGCTCGAGCATGAACGGCATGGGGAACGTGTTCTTGGCCGTCAGGTCGGTGCGGACGAAGCCCGGGCAGACGGTGTGCACCGAGATCCCGAGCGGGCGCAGGTCGATCCGCAGCGACTCCAGCATGTTGATCTCGGCCGCCTTGGTCGCACCGTAGGCCTCCGACCGGGGCAGGCCGCGGTAGCCCGCCAGGCTGGCCATCCCCGCGATCGCGCCGGAGCGGCGCCGGCGCATGTCGGCGAGCACGGCCTCGACGCCGTGGGCGAGGCCGATCACGTTCGTGTCGAAGTGGCGCCGGATGACGTCGGTGTCCCACGTCTCGACCATGAACTGGCCCCAGTAGGCCGCGTTCAGGATGACGAGGTCGATGGCGCCGAAGCGCTCCCGGATGCTCTCGGCGGCGGCGAGCATGCCGCCGCGGTCGGTCACGTCGACGGGCACGACCATCACCTCGCCCGGCGTGCTCATCGCGAGCTCCTTGAGCCGCTCCTCGCGGCGTGCGCTCGCCGCCACCCGGCAGCCGCGTCTCGCCAGCTCGTGCACGAGGGCCGCGCCGATCCCGCTCGAGGCGCCGGTCACCCACACCCGGCTGCCGTCGCGAAGTCTCACGTGCGCGCCAGCCGCAGCTGTGCGTTTCCGAGCGCGCCGGTCGCGAATCCGGCCTCGCAGTAGGCCAGGTAGAACTCCCACATCCGCACGAAGGTGTGGTCGAACCCGAGCGAATGCACACGCTCGCGCTGGGCCAGGAAGCGCTGCCGCCACATGCGCAGGGTGGTCGCGTAGTGGTGGCCGATCTCGCCGTGATGGGTGACGCGCAGCGTCGAGGCGTCCTGCAGGGCGCGGTCGATCGCCTCGCGCGACGGGATCAGCCCGCCCGGGAAGATGTACTTGTGGATCCAGGTGTAGGCGTGCCGCGACGCCAGGTACCGGCGGTGCGGCATGGTGATCGTCTGCAGGCCAATCGAGCCGCCCGGCCCGAGCAGCCTGTCGCAGGTGGCGAAGAACACCGGCCAGTACTCCTCGCCGACGGCCTCGAGCATCTCGATCGAGACGATCTTCGAGTGGCGGCGCTCGATCTCGCGGTAGTCGCAGAGCAGCACCTCGACCCGATCCGACAGGCCTGCAGCGGCCACCCGCGCGCGGGCCAGCTCGGCCTGGGCGCGCGAGATGGTCGCCGTCGTCACCCGGCAGCCGCGCGTGGAGGCGGCGTGGATCGCAAAGCCGCCCCAGCCCGTGCCGATCTCGAGCAGGTTGTCGGACGGGCCCAGGTCAACCAGCCGGCACAGCGCCTCGTACTTGCGCGACTGCGCGGTCTCGAGTGTGTCACCCGGCTCGAACACGGCCGCGGAGTAGGTCATGGTGGGGTCGAGGAACGCCGCAAAGAGGTCGTTCGAGAGGTCGTAGTGGCGGGCGACGTTGCGGGCCGCGCCCGCGATCGTGTTGCGCTGCTGGGCCGGCATTCGCGGC
>DATCPV010000109.1:0-11432 GCA_036569885.1 Gaiellales bacterium
GGGCGAGGGCGCCCGCAGCCTCTTCGCCGGCATGGGCGCGCACTCGATGCGCCCCCTCGACCGTCCGCCCACGGCGGCCTTCGCGCTCGTGTTGCTGGCGCTGGGACACGCCGCCGGCTGGCCGGTCGCCCGCGGCGGCTCGCAGGCGATCGCCGAGGCGATGGCGGCCCACCTGCGCTCGCTGGGGGGCGAGATCCGCACGGGCCACGAGGTGCGATCGACCGCCGACCTGCCGCGGTCGCGGGCCGTGCTCTTCGACGTGACGCCGCGCCAGCTTCTGGCCATCTGCGGCGGGCAGCTGCCGCGGCGCTACCGGGCCGCGCTCGGCCGTTACCGGTACGGCCCGGGCGTGTTCAAGGTCGACTATGCGCTCTCGGCCCCGGTGCCGTGGCTGGCCGAGGAGTGCCGCCGGGCCGGCACCGTGCATGTCGGCGGCGCCCTGGCCGAGATGGCGGCGGCCGAGGCGAAGGTGGCCCGCGGCGGCCACCCGGAGCGGCCCTACGTCCTGGTCGCCCAGCAGAGCCTGGTCGACGCCGGCCGCGCGCCGGCCGGGTGCCATACCCTGTGGGCGTACTGCCATGTCCCCAACGGCTCGGCGGTGGACATGACCGACGCAATCGAGGCCCAGATCGAGCGGTTCGCGCCCGGATTCCGCGACGTGGTGCTGGCACGGTCGGTGCGGGGCCCCGCGGCGCTCGAGGCCGACAACCCCAACTACGTCGGCGGCGACATCAACGGCGGCGCGGCCGACCTGCGCCAGGTGCTCGCACGGCCGGTGCTGCGGCTCTCGCCGTACGCCACGCCGAACCCGCGGTTCTTTCTGTGCTCGTCGTCGACGCCGCCCGGCGGCGGCGTCCACGGCATGTGCGGCCACCATGCCGCTCGGGCCGCCCTGCACGGCGTGCTGCGGTAGCGACTTCTGCGCTCGTAATACTTCGCCAGATCGTGTCCGAGTCCGACCCGTCCGCCCCCTTCTCCGGCCGCACGGCCTGGGCCCGCAATCTCGAGCAGCCGTTGCGCCAGTTCCTGCGCACCGAGACCGGGAGCGCCGCGGTGCTGCTGGCCGCGACGGTCACCGCCTTGGTGTGGGTGAATGTCGCCCAGGGGTCGTACGACTCGCTATGGAGCACGCGGCTCGAGATCCGCATCGGCGACTGGTCGGTGGGGCTCGACCTGCGTCACTGGATCAACAGCGGCCTCATGACGTTCTTCTTCTTCGTCGTCGGCCTGGAGGCGCGGCGCGAGTTCGACATGGGCGAGCTGCGCGAGCGGCGGCGCGTGGCGATGCCGCTCCTGGCCGGGTTGGGTGGGATGGTCGTGCCCGTGTTGATCTACCTGGCGTTCAACGCCGGCCGCAGCTCGGCGCACGGCTGGGGCGCCGCCATGTCGACCGACACCGCGTTTGCGCTGGGCATGCTCGCGTTGGTCGGGCCGCGGTTTCCCGAGCGCCTCCGCACCTTCATGCTGACGGTGGCCGTGGTGGACGACGTGGCCGCGCTGGTCGTAATCGCGACCGTCTACACCGGCCACGTCGTGATGCGGGCGCTCCTGGCCGCCGTCCTTGTGGCGCTGGGTCTCCTGGCCGCACGCGCGCTCGGCGTGCGCCTCGGCCTCGTGTACGCCCTCCTCGGGGGAGGGCTCTGGGTGGCGCTCCTGAAGTCCGGCATCGATCCAATCCTGACGGGCTTGGCAATGGGCCTTCTCACCTATGCCTACCCTGCGCAGCGCTCTGACCTCGAGCGCGCGAGCGATCTCTTCCGGCTGTTCCGCGAGCAGCCCACACCCGAGCTGGCCCGCTCGGCGCAGGTCGGGGTGCAGGCGGCGATCTCGCCCAACGAGCGCCTCCAGCAGCTCTTCCACCCGTGGACGAGCTATGTGATCGTGCCCGTGTTCGCCCTCGCCAATGCGGGCATTCCAGTCTCAGCGAGCTTTCTGCGCCACGCGTTCACGTCCCGGATCACGCTCGGCATCCTGGTGGGATACGTCGTCGGCAAGCCGCTGGGCGTGACGGCGACCACGTGGCTCGTGACCCGCGCGAGCAAGCGGCGCCTGCGCCCCCCGGTCGGCTGGGCGGCGGTGGCCGGCGGCGGGACGATCGCCGGCATCGGCTTCACGGTGTCGATCCTGATCGCGACGCTCGCGTTCGGCGGCCCGCGGCTCCAGGAGGCGAAGCTGGGGGTGCTCAGCGCCGCCCTCGTCGCATCGGCCGCGACGTGGATCGTGTTTCGCGCGACCGAGGCGCTGCCCACGCGCTGGCGGCTGCGCGCGCTGATCGGCTCGGCCAACCCGCTCGTCGACCTGGCGGTGCCGGTCGATCCCGAGCGCGACCACGTGCGCGGGCCGCGCGACGCACTCGTGACCCTGGTCGAGTACGGGGACCTCGAGTGCCCCTACTGCGGGCAGGCCGAGACCGTCATCCGCGAGCTCCTCGCGCACTTCGGCGACGACGTGCGCTACGTGTGGCGGCATCTGCCGCTGAACGACGTCCACCCGCATGCGCAGCAGGCCGCCGAGGCGACCGAGGCCGCCGCCGAGCAGGGCGCCTTCTGGGAGCTGCACGACCGCCTGCTCGACCAGCAGGCGCAGCTGCGGCTGTCCGATCTCACCGAGCACGCGCGGGAGCTCGGGCTGGACGTCGATCGGTTCCTCGAGGACATGCGCAAGGGCGTGGGGCGGGGCCGGATCGCCGAGGATGTCGACGGCGCCGACCTGAGCGGCGTGTCCGGGACGCCGACGTTCTTCGTCAACGAGCGCCGGCACCGGGGCGCGTACGACGTCGACACGCTCGCCGCGGCGGTGCGGGTGGCGCGGGCACGGGCCCTGGTCGTGACCTGAATTCGACGTTAACTGTCGAAACCACCACGACTGCGCGGCCGTATTCCCGGCATGGACGTGACCCTGGTCGCGGTGGCCGCTGTGGCCGGACTCGCGACGTTCCTCTCGCCGTGTGTGCTGCCGGTGCTGCCGGTCGTGGCGGCGGCCTCGACCACCGGCGGCCGCCGCCGGCCCGTCGGGATCGCGGTCGGGCTGGCGGTCGCGTTCGTGGTGTTCACGCTCACCGCCTCGCGCGTTCTCTCGGCACTCGGCCTGCCCCAGGACCTGCTCCGCAACCTCGCCATCGCATTGCTTGCCGTGGTCGGCGTCTCACTCCTTGTCCCGGCGGTGGGCGAGTGGCTGGGGCGTGGATTCCGGCCCCTCGCCTCCCGCGTCGGCGGGCGCCTGGCTGCGGGAGACGGATTCTGGTCGGGCGTCGGCCTCGGCGGCGGCCTGGCGCTGGTGTGGACGCCGTGCGCGGGGCCGATCCTGGCGGCGGTGAGCGCGCTCAGCGCGCAGCACCGGATCTCGCTCGAACTGGTCGCAATCACGACGGCGTACGCCGCGGGCTCGACCGTGCCGATCTTCGTGCTGGCGATGCTCGGGCAGCGGGCGTCCGGCGGGCTCGCCCGCCTCCGCAGGGGCGGGGCCACGGTGCGGCGGCTCTCGGGGGTGGTGCTCGTCGCGGCGGCCGGGCTCTTCACCACCAGCATCCCCACCGAGCTGGCGGCGGCCACACCGGGGTACGTCTCGTCGCTTCAGAGCGTCGAACGCTCGCACAGCGTCGCCGGCGACCTGCGGCATCTGACGGAGTCGTCTGCCAACTCCCCGCGGCCGTTGCGGCCGGGCTCTCGCCCGACACGCTGCGAAACTACGGCGCGGCGCCCGACTTCACCGGGATCACCAAGTGGATCAACACCCCGGGGTCGCGTCCGCTTTCGCTGACCGGCCTGCGCGGCAAGGTCGTCCTGGTCGACTTCTGGACGTACTCGTGCGTGAACTGCATCCGCACGCTTCCGTACCTCAAGGCGTGGTATGCCCGCTACCACCGCGACGGCCTCGTGATCGTGGGCGTGCACACGCCGGAGTTTGCGTTCGAGCACGTGATCGGAAACGTCGAGCGGGCGGTCCGAGAGCACGGCATCGACTACCCGGTCGCGGTCGACAACAACTACGGGACGTGGGACGCGTGGGCCAACCAGTACTGGCCGGCCGACTACCTGATCGACCGCTCAGGCGACGTGCGCGAGGTGCACTTCGGCGAGGGCTCCTACGGCCAGACTCAGGACGACATCCGTCTGCTCCTGGGCGAGCGCCGCAGCGGGCCGATGGCGCACGCGCGCGATGCGATCACGCCGGCGACCAGCGTAGCGACGCCCGAGACCTACCTGGGCACCTACCGCGCCGCCGCGTATACCCAGCACCTGCATCCGGGCGGCCTTCACGATTATGCCGCCCCGGGGCCGGTCGCGGCCAACGCCGTGGTCCTGGCCGGCTCGTGGGACGTCGAGAGCCACCAGATCGTGGCGGGGCCGGGCGCGCACCTGCTGTTCCGCTACACCGCGCCGCGGATCTACCTTGTCGCCGCCCCACCCGCCTCGGGGCCGGCGACGCTCGGCGTCTCGGCCGCCGGTGCGGGTATCCGCCGACGACCTCTACCAGCTGGCGCACATGTCGAGCGCCGGGCCGCACCTGCTCGACCTGGTCGTCCCCGCCGGCACCACGCTCTACTCATTCACGTTCGGCTAGGCCGACCCGTATGATCGAGGCAAGATGACGCCGCCGCCCAATGACGGTCAGTGGTGGGAGCGCCGCATCACCCGCGGCGAGGCGCTGCCCCGTGCCGCCCGGGAGCTCCTCGCAGGATGATGCAGGTTCGGCGTCTGGGAGAGCGAGGCCCCGAGCTGCCGGTCGTCGGCCTGGGCACGTGGCAGGTGTTCGACGTGCCCGACTCGGGCGTCCCCGCGGCCCAGGCCGTTGTGGACGTCCTCTTCGAGAAGGGCGGCCGCGTGGTCGACTCCTCGCCCATGTACGGGCGGTCGGAGAGAGTACTCAGGCTGGCGCTCGCCGGCCGCCGGCCCGAGGCGGTGGTGGCGACCAAGATCTGGACGTCGTCGCTCGACGCAGGCCGGGCGCAGTACGCCGATCAGCTCGAGTTCTACGGCGGCACGATCGACATCGAGCAGGTGCACAACCTGGTCGCCTGGAAGGAGCACCTCGATTGGATGGAGCGCGAGCGCGGCGCGGGCCGGATCCGGTGGCTGGGAGCCACCCACTACAGCGCGTCGGCGTTCCCCGAGCTCGAGACGGTCATGCGCACCGGCCGGATCGACTGCATCCAGGTGCCGTATAACCCGCGCGAGCGCGACGTGGAGGCGCGCATCCTGCCACTGGCGGCGGAGCTGGGGCTGGGCGTGCTCGCAATGCGGCCGCTCGGCGAGGGCGCCCTGGTGCGGCGCTCACCCGACCTGGCCGGCCTCGGTGTCGAGACATGGGCCGAGGCGCTGATCGCCTGGTGCCTGTCGGATCCCCGCATCACCGTCGCCATCCCGGCGACGTCCGACCCCGGTCACGCGGCCGCCAACGCGCGCGCCGGCGCGGGGCCGTGGCTCGACCCGGATCAGCGCGAACGGGTCGCCCGGCTGGCGGTCGGCTGAGTCCGCGCCCAGCCGCGGATCTCGTCCAGGCCCGGCAGGAGCCGGACGCCCTTGTCGGTCAACTCGTAGGCGCTGGTGTGCGTGGCGTCGGTGCGCGTGACCAGGTCGGCCGTGGCGAGCTCGCGCAGCCGCTCGGTCAGGAGCCGGTCGGACAGGCCGGGGATGGCCCGGTGGATCTCACAGAAACGGGCCGGGCGGGCCGCGAGCACATCCAGGATGAGCGCCGTCCAGCGCTTCCCGAGAAGCTCGAACGCCGCGGTGAGCGCCGGGCACGCCTCGAGCGGTTCGTGATCCATCGCCAGAGGATACCGGAGGGGGCGCAACCTACCTACGAAAAGTAAGTACGGTGCTAGGCTGCGACCGCTCGAATCCTATGCCGCGGAGCCACCGCGCCAACCCAGATGGAGGCCGGATGCCGGGTCAGATCCACACGACGCTCTACACCGATTCCGCCTGTCCGTGGGCGTACTCCGAGATCCCCGCGCTGCGGGTGATCGACTGGCGGTACGGCGATCAGCTCGACTGGCGCCTGGTGATGATCGGCCTCACCGAGAGCGCCCAGCAGTACATCGACCGCGGCTACACGCCGCTGCGATCGGCCCGCGGCCATGCGTCCTTTCGCCGGTATGGGATGCCGTTCTCGCCCAGGCCGAAGGCGCGGGTGTCGGCGACGGCGCGCGGCTGCAGAGCGGTCGTGGCGGCGCGGCTGCTCGAGCCGGGGAGCGAGTGGACGGCGCTGCGTGCGCTGCAGCTGACGCAGTTCACGACCCCGGTGCTGCTGGACGACGACGACCAGATCACGCGCGTGGTCGCCGCGGCCACCGGCCTCGACGCCGAGGCGCTGCGCGGAATGCTCGACGCGCCCGAGGTCACCGAGGCGTATGAGCGCGACCGGGCCGAGACGCGGTCGGCGGCCGGGAGCGCCGCCGAGCTGCAGGGAAAGACGGCCGTCACCGACGGGAGCGTCCGGTTCACCGCGTCGTCGGTGGCGTTCGAGCGCGACGGTCAGCGCCTGATCGCCGGCGGCTTCCAGCCGGTCGCCGCCTACGACGTGCTGATCGCGAACCTCGACCCGGCTCTCGAGCGGCGCGCGGTGCCCGAAGAGCCGGCCGAGCTTGTGGCCGCATACCCGGACGGGCTCACCACCCAGGAGATCGCGGCGTTGCTCGCCCGGGGCAACGACGCCCCCGACCGCGCGGCGGCCGAGCAGGCGATGCTCGACCTCGTGTTCGACGGCCGGGCCGAACGCGTCGCGCTCGGCGACGACGCCGTGTGGCTCGCGCCGGAGCGCGCCGACTGGTTCCGCGGCGTGCTGCGGGAAGCCGAGCGCGCCGCCAGCCCGGCGGCGCTCGGAGCGACGGCATGAACATGGTGCTGCCCGACCCCGGGGCGCCCAACCACGACTTCGAGCGTCCCGCCGATCGCGACCGCATGGAACGCACCGTTGTGGCGCTCGAGGGCCGCGGCTTCCGTGCCGTGGTCGCCGAGGACGGCGACGACGCCCGCCGGCTGGTGTTCGAAGAGCTCCCGGCCGGAGCCGAGGTGCACACCGCGCTCAGCGAGACCCTGCGCGAGCTCGGCATCACGGCCGAGATCGACGAGTCGGGCCGCTACGACTCAGTGCGGGCGAAGCTTGCGACGTACGACCGCGAGACGCAGGGCCGGGAGATGGCCAAGCTCGGCGCGGCCCCGGATCACATCGTCGGCAGCGCGCACGCGATCACCGACGACGGCGTGATCCTGGTCGGTTCGGGTTCGGGCAGCCAGCTGGGCCCGTACGCCTATTCCGCCGGCGCCGTCACGCTGGTCGTCGGCCACCAGAAGCTTGTCCGCGACCACGACGAGGGGATGCGCCGGATCCACGAATACTGCCTGCCGAGGGAGTTCGCCCGCATGCAGACCGTCGGCTACCCCGGCAGCCTGCTGGCCAAGGTGCTCACGATCTATGCCCAGCCGGGCGGCCGGATCCGGGTCATCCTGGTGCCCGAGACGCTCGGGTTCTAGCGGCCCCTGGGTCTACCAGCGCGCCGCCCCGAGCTCGCGCGAGATGGCGCGGGCCGCCTCGCGGACGTGGCCCACGAGTGGTGCACGCGGCTGGCGGCGGGAGTAGAGGCGCTCGACCGGCCCGACGATCCCGATCGCACCCGCGGCGGCGCCGGCGCGATCGAACACGGGGCTCGCGATCGACGCCTCGCCGATGATTGCCTCCTCACGCTCGGCCGCCCAGCCCTTCTCGCGCACGCCGTCGAGCATCTTGCGCAGCGCCGCCGGGCCGACCACGGTGGCATGCGTCAGCCGGGTGACGCCGACAGCCAGCAGGTCGTCGGCGACGGACTGGTGGTGGGCGATCAGCACCTTGCCGAGCGCGGTGGCGTGCAGCGGCAGGTGCGCGCCGACCTCAGGGATCTGCAGCGTGTTGTCCATGCGGAAGACATGGTGGATGACGATCACACCGTCGCCGTGCAGCGTGCCGACGCGCACGGCCTCCCCGCTGCTCGACGCGAGCCGGTCGGACCAGGCGATCGACCGGGCGCGGAGCTCGTTCACATCCAGGTAGCTGTTTCCGAGCTGGAGCAGTCCGGCGCCGAGCTGATACTTGCCGGTCTCGGGATCCTGCTCGACCAGGCCCTCCGCCTGCAGCGTCCGCAGCAGGCCATGGGTCGTCCCTTTGGCCAGCCCGAGCCGGTCAGACAGGTCCGAAACGCCCAGCCGCCGCGGCCCGCTGGCCAGTGCCCGCAGGATCGCCGAGGCTCTTTCGATGGATTGGATCCCCATGGTGTGTGCCGTTCTTGCCGAACCGGGTTCGACATTGTAGGATCGACGGTTGCATGAACGGGAACGAGCGTTGATCGGGATTGTATTGGTCTCGCACTCTGCGGCGCTTGCAGAAGGACTCGCGGAGCTCGCTGGACAGGTCGCGGGTGACGAGGTGCGGATCCGTCCCGCGGGTGGCACGGGCGACGGCGGCCTGGGCACCGATCCCGACCGGATTGCGGCGGCAATTCGTGACGCGGACACGGGCTCCGGTGTGCTGGTGCTGGTGGATATTGGCAGCGCAGTGCTGAGCGTTCGCGCGCTTCTGGCCGGTGGAGACCTGGACGGGATCGACGTTCGCCTTGCCGATGCCCCGCTGGTGGAGGGCGCGGTCTCGGCCTCCGTCATGGCCGCCACCGGTGCCGACCTGGCCGCTGCGGCAGCGGCCGCGGAGGAGGCGCGCGATGTCGGAAAACTCTGAGCACCGGCGGGTGGTGCAGCTGCCCGCAGACGTCGCGCTGCACGCGCGCCCGGCCGGTCTGTTGGTCCGCGCCGCGGCGGCGCTCCCCGCCGTCGTCGTCCTGAATGCCAACGGCAAGACCGCCAAGGCGAGCAGCATCCTGCAGGTGCTTGCGCTCGGTGCCGAGGGCGGATCAAGCGTCGAGGTCGTGACGAGCGGGGCAGGCGCCTCAGATGCCCTCGACACCATCGCCGGCCTCCTCGAGACCCTCGCCGATTCCACAGTCTGAGATCGCCCGCCGCGCCGCCGCCGCCACCTCGGCGGACGTCGTCGCCGCCAGGGCATCGGCCAGTGCGGCCTTGGCGTGCTGGGTGGAGAGGCCGCGAACGTAGCGCCGCGTTTGTGCGATCCGCGCGGGCGAGACGCTCAGTTCGTCAACGCCGAGTCCCACCAGCAGCGGCAGCAGCTCGGGGTCGCCCGCCGCCTCACCGCAAACGTCGCTCAGGATCCCCGCCGAATGCGCGGCGCCGACGGCGCGCGCGATCAGGCGGACCACCGCAGGATGGTGGGCGACCGCGCCGCCGGCGATGCCCGGGTTCAGGCGATCGGTTGCGAGTGTGTACTGGGTGAGGTCGTTGGTGCCGATCGACAGAAAGTCGCAGTGCTCGGCGATCGTCCGTGCCATGAGCGCCGCGGCGGGCACCTCGATCATCGCCCCGACCATCGGGTCGGGTGCCCCCGGCGCGACGGCGTCGCGGGCGGCCACGGCGATCGCGCGCACGGCATCGACCTCGGCGGCGTCGGTCACCATCGGCACGAGCACGCGCACCACGGCATCTCCGCAGACGCGGAAGAGCGCACGCAGCTGGGGCGCGACGCCGTCATCGGCGGCCAGGGCGAGCCGGATTCCACGCGATCCCAGCGGCCCGCCGGCCGCCTCCGCGGTCAGGAACGGGGGCGTCTTGTCGCCGCCGAAGTCGAGCGTGCGCACCGTCGCGATCCGGTTTCCGAGCGGCTCCAGCATTGGTGCGAGCGCCCGCGCGTGTTCTTCCTCGCTGGGCCAGGCGGACGCCTCCAGGAACGACAGCTCGCTGCGCAGGAGGCCGATCCCCTCGGCGCCGGCCTCGAGCGCCGCCGTCACCTCGGCAGCGGTGCCCGCGTTTGCAAGCAGCCGGATGGTGCGCCCGTCGGCGGTGCGGGCCGGTTGGCGCCGCTCGCGGCGGTCGCGGGCGGCCTGCTCGGCCAGACGCTGGGTGCGCTCCGCCAGCTTGGTGCGGGTCTCGGCGTCGGGCGCGAGCCACACCATCCCGCGGTCGGCATCGACCCCGACCTCGGCGCCCGCTGCGACCGCGAGCACTGCGACCCCGGCGCCCGTGACGAGCGGGATTCCGAGCGACCGGGCGACGATGGCGGCATGCGCGGTGGTGCCGCTCCCGGCGAGCACGATTGCCGCGAGCAACTCGCTCCACGCCGCCACCTCGCCGGGCCCCAGGTCGTCGGCGATCACGACGGCCCCGCGCGGCGGCTCGCTCAGCCTTCCGCTGCTGAGATCTCCGGCCCGGCGGGCGATGGCGTGCAGGTCCGCGGCCCGCTCCGCCAGCAACGGATCGTCCAGCTGCGCCAGCGCCTGGGCGTGCGGCTCGACCGCAAGCGCGATCGCCTCCGCGGCCGGCGCGCCGTTCAGCGCCTCCTGCACGGCAGCCTCGACCAGCGTCGAGTCCTCGGCCATCATCCGGTTGGCCTCGACGATCTCGGCGTCGCCGGCGTGCCCGTTTCGGGTCAGCGTGCGGGCCAGCTCGGCCAGCTCCTCGGCGGCCAGCGCCAGCCCGTGGCGGGCGCGCTCGGCCTCCTCCTCCGGTGGGCGGCCGCCGCCGTTCTCGACGGCGTCCGGACGGGTCCACGCGGGGCCGATCGCGGCTCCCGGCGAGGCCGGGGTGCCGCGCAGAACCTGCGGGGTCACGATTCCTCCGCCACCGAACGTTCGAGGGCGGCGACGATCAGTGTCGTCGACGTCGCGCCGGGGTCCTGGTGGCCGACGGAGCGCTCGCCCAGGTACGACGCCCGCCCCTTGCGCGCCTGCATCGGGACGGTCGCGTGCATGCCCTCCTCCGCCGCGGCACGGGCGTCGGTCAGCGCTGCCGCGAGCGGGTTGCCCTGTTCCACCCCGGCACGGAGGGCCGCGACCGCCGGGGCGAGCGCATCGACGATCGTCTTGTCGCCGGGCTCGGCCGCCCCCAGTTCGACGATGCCGTTGAGCGCCGCGTCGAGGGCGTCGACCAACTGGGGCGCGTCGAACGTCTCGGCGTCGCCGAGCGCCTTGCCGGCTCGGCGCAGGGCCGACCCCCACAGGGGCCCGCTCGCCCCACCGACGGTCGAGACGAGCGTCGAGCCCGCCTGCATGAGCGCCCGGCCCGGCGGTGAACCCGCGGTTCATGTTCGTGCCGTGATCCGCATCGCCGATCGCCGCGTCGAGTTGGGTGAGGTAGTCACGCTGCTCCGCGATGGAGGTTGCGCATTCATGCATCCAACGGGTCACGGTCTCGGTGTTCACGGCGTCTCCTCAACACTCGGTTGGCTACGCGCCCCAGCGCAGCGCAGCCGTCTTCACGGGAGCATCCCACAGACCGGTGAGCTCGTCATCGAGCTTGAGCAGGGTGATCGACGCACCGGCCATCTCGAGGCTCGTGATGTAGGGGCCCACCAGGCTGCGGCCGATCGTGACGCCACGTCCTGTGAGGTGCTTATTG
>DATCPV010000110.1:0-4887 GCA_036569885.1 Gaiellales bacterium
CGTCTCGCCGCAGCGCCAGGGAGGCCAGAATGCGGCCGCCCACATGGCTGGGGCCGACGCCGTTTCCCGAATAGCCGGCGCCGAAGGCGACCCCGTCGGACAGCCATCCGAACGCCGGCAGCCCATCGGCTGTGCGCGCCACCGGCCCCGCCCAGGAGTGGGTGATCGCAGCGCCCGCAGCGGCGGGGATGATCCGCCGAAATTGGGCCGCGACCAGAGCCGCCCTCGCTTCGTCATGGTGGAACCCCGCGTCGATCCGGCCGCCGAAGGCCAGCGTTCCGCCGCCCTTGCCGAACACGATCCGGCCGTCCGCGGTGGCCCGGTAGTAGTTCACGCGCAGCCGGCCGTCGGCGACCGCCTCGCCTCCCGTCCAGCGGATCTGCTCGAGCAGCTCGGGCACCGGCCGGGTGGCGACGACATCGCTCGAGACGGGGAGCAGCGACCGCCGCAGTTCGGGGACCGCCGCCGTCCAGGCGTTCATGGCGAGCACCACCGCGTCGGCGGTGACGCGGCCCGACCGCGTCCGCACGCAGGCCGGGCGGTCGCGCTGTAACCGCCACATCGGCGAGCCCTCGAAGATCCGCACCCCCTGCTCGAGCGCGACGCGGCGCAGTCCGCGGGCGAGCAGGGCGGGCTGCACCGTCGCCGTGCCCGGCTCCCACACGCCGCCCAGGTGGGTCGGCTGGTCGATGCGCTGGTGCAGCTCCTCCGGCGTCAGTCGCACGAACGCGTCGATGCCGCGCTGCTCGCACGCCGCCACCGACGGCTCCCAGGTGTCGAGCTGCGCGGGCGCCGTCGCGACCCAGAGCCAGCCGCTCCGGCGCATGTGCGCATCGATCGCGTGCCCCCGGCAGAAGTCCTCGATCTCGCCGACGGCGGCGGCGGATGCCCGGGCCAGGCGCAGCCCCTCGTCCTCGCCGAGCAGGTCGACCAGCGTCGGGAGTTTCGCCCACCACGATGTGCAAAAGCCGCCGTTGCGGCCGCTGGCGCCGCCGCCGCAGATGTCGGCCTCGACGATCGCGACGTCGCAGCCGGGCTCGAGCCGCTTGATCGCAAGCGCTGTCCAGAGGCCGGTGTAGCCGCCGCCGACGATGCACACGTCGGCCCGGTGAGGGCCGACGAGCGGGGGGCAGGCGGGGCTCGGATCGTCTGCCAGCGCCTCCTGGAGCCACATCGAGCGGTGCATCGGCGGCCATTCTTGCACGGATGACCGGGATGACCGTCCCCCTCCCGGGGTCTGGTAGGTTCAGCCCGTGGAGCGCGCGGCGATCGTCACGGGCGGGGGTACCGGCATCGGCCGGGCGACTGCGATCGCTCTGCACCGCGACGGCTATCGGGTGCTCGTCGCGGGGCGGCGGCCCGAACCGCTCGAGGAGACGCGGGCGCTTCTGGGAGAGGGCTGCGAGACCTATCCCGGGGACATCCGCGACCCCGACGTGAGCGCGGGCCTCGTTGAGGAGTGCATGACCCGGTTCGGGCGCATCGACTGCCTGGTCAACAACGCGGGCGGGCAGTTCACGGCCGCCGCGCAGGACATCTCGCCGGGCGGATGGCGGGCGGTGCGGCGGCTGAACCTGGACGCGCCCTGGTTCCTGACCCAGGCGGTCGCGAAGCGGTGGATGATCGCAAACGGCGGCGGCCGGGTGATCTCGGTGGTGCTCTGTCCCGAGCGCGGGATCGCCGGCATGGCGCACTCGTCCGCCGCTCGCGCCGGGATGGGCGGCCTCACGCGAACCCTGGCGATGGAGTGGGGCCGCTATGGCATCGGCCTGGTGTGCGTCGCGCCGGGGTGGATCGACACCGAGGGCGTGGCCGGGTACGGCCTCGACCTGGAGGCGGTGGCCGCCACCATCCCGATGCGGCGGCTCGGCGCCGCCCAGGAGGTGGGCGACCTGATCGCCTATCTGGCGTCGCCGGCGGCGACGTATATCACCGGCGTCACGATCGCCATCGACGGCGGCCTCGATCTGACGAGCAGTGGCTGGGATCTGCCGGAGCCGCGGTAACCTCAGGGTGTGGCTGAACCCGACTCCATAGACACCCTCAGAGCGCAGCTCGCCGAGCACGCCTATCTGGCCGACCGCGGCCTTGCGACGGTCCTCACGCTCGCACTCGCGCTCGAGAAGCCGGTGCTCCTCGAGGGCGAGGCCGGGGTGGGCAAGACGGAGGCGGCCAAGGCCCTGGCGCTGGTCACCGGCGGGCGCCTGATCCGGTTGCAGTGCTACGAGGGCATCGACGTCGCCCACGCCCTGTACGACTGGAACCACGCCCGCCAGCTGCTCTACATCCGCACCCTCGAGGCGGCGGAGGCGCTCGAGCCGACCCGCACGCTCCACGACCTGTTCGGCCGGGAGTTCCTGGAGGCGCGGCCGCTCCTCCAGGCGATCGAGCACGACGATGCGATTCCGCCCGTGCTTCTGATCGATGAGATCGACCGGGCCGACGACGAGTTCGAGGCCTTCCTGCTCGAGCTCCTGTCCGACTTCCAGGTCACGATTCCCGAGATCGGCACGGTGCGCGCGAAGCACCGCCCGCGGGTCGTGCTCACGTCGAACCGCACTCGCGACCTCCACGATGCCCTGAAGCGCCGCTGCCTGTACCACTGGATCGGCCACCCCGACACCGACCGCGAGGTTGCGATCGTGCGTGCCCGCGTCCCCGGCGTGCCCGAGCGTTTGGCGGTCGAGGCGGCCACGTTCGTCGCATCCTTGCGCGACCTCGACCTGGCGAAGGTACCCGGCGTCGCCGAGACGATCGACTGGATCCAGGCGCTGGTGGCACTCGGCCAGGCGGAGCTCGACGCCGCGGTCGTCGACGCGACCCTGGGCACCGTCCTCAAGCACCACGAGGACATCGAGCTGGTGCGCGACGGTCGCCTGCCGAAGCTCATCGCACACGCCCGCGAGGCCTAGCGTGCCGGCCCCGGGGGATGTCGTCCTCGAGCGCATGGTCGGCTTCGGGCGGGTGCTGCGCGCCGCCGGGCTCGAGGTCGGCCCCGGGCGGCTGCAGGACGCACTGCGCGGGCTCGACGTGGTCGGGCTCGCCCGCCGCGACGACGTCTATCACACCCTGCGTGCGACACTGGTCGCGCGGCGCGAGGAGATGGACGCGTTCGACGCGGCCTTCGCCGCGTACTGGGAGGAGGCGCCGGGGATGCCCCAGCCGGATGTGGGCATCGAGGTGCCGCGGCTCGAGCCGAGCGCCCCGCCGCCGGTGCCGGCGCATGAGCCGGATGGCGGGGGCGACGAGAGCGGCGAGGAATCCACGACCGTGCTCGCCGCCTCACCCGACGAGCGCCTGCGCCAGCGCGACTTCGCCGACATGACCGTCGCCGAGCTCCGAAGGCTGCGGCGGCTGATGGAGCGCCTGCCCGACACCACCCCAAAGCGCCGCTCGCGGCGCCTGCGGGCCGGCACGAGCGGCGATGTGCTCGACGCCCGGCAGACGCTGCGGCGGGCGATCCGGACACAGGGCCTGCCGTTCGATCCAGCGTTCCGCCGTCGCAAGCAGGTTCCCCGCAAGCTGGTGTTTCTGTGCGACGTCTCCGGCTCGATGGAGCCGTATGCGCGTGCGATCGTGATGTTCCTGCAGGCCGTGACCGTCACCGGCCGGCGCGTCGAGGCGTTTGCCTTCGGCACCCGGATCACGCGGCTCACCCCGCACCTGAAGAAGCTCGACCCGGCGCGGGCGCTCGCCGGGGCGGGCGGGTTGATGCCCGACTGGGGCGGCGGCACCCGAATCGGCGATTCGCTTCGCCGCTACAACGATGTCTGGGGTCGGCGGGGGCTGACGCGCGGAGCGGTCGTGGTGATCGTCTCGGACGGGTGGGAGCGCGGGGACCTCACCCTGCTCGACGCCGAGCTCGCCCGGATCTCCCGCCAGGCGCACCGGCTGGTATGGGTGAACCCGCTCAAAGGCCACGACGGGTTCGCGCCGCTGGCTGGGGGCATGCGCATCGCACTGCGCCACGCCGACGTGTTCGTCGAGGGTCACAACCTGGTCGCGCTCGAGGCGCTCGCGGATGTGCTCTCCGAGCGCAGCCTCGTCCGCGCCGCTGGACAGGGTCGGCCGAAGATGGGCTCCGCACCCGACCGGGCCTGACTGGCGCGGTGCTACCCCAGGCAGGGGCCGGTGTCGGGATGCGGGCCGGTCATCTGGAGCGCGTGGCGGATCGCATCGAGCGGAACGCCGAAGCCGCCCTGGATCCCCCCGCCCTCGTCGGCGGCGAACATCATGGCAACGACCTGCCCGGCCCGGTTGACGACCGGGCCGCCGCTGTCGCCATGGCGCAGCAGGCCGCGCAGGGGCACGACCGTGCGGGCGTGGACGTGCTTGCCGTACGCATCAGGTGCGAGCGCCGTCACGGGCGTGCCGGCACGCCCGGCCACGGCCGTCAGGGGGCCGTCCTCGGGGTAGCCGATCAGGATCGCGCCGCCGCCGGAGGGAGCCCTGGGCGAGAGCCGCAAGGGCGGCGGATGCAGCCCCGCAACCCGCAGCAGGGCGACGTCGTTGCCCGCGTCGACCGCGATCGGGATGCCGGTCAGCGACACGCCCCCTGGCGCTTCGACCTGCGCGTTCTGCTCGCCCGCGATCACGTGGGCGTTGGTGACGACGATCCCCGGGCGGAGCACCCAGCCCGAGCCCTGGATGTCAAGGCCGCAGGCGGAGCCCTCGATGCGAACGACGCTCCGGCTGTCGCGCCGGGCGGGGATGCTGCGCAGGACGCTCGGATCGGGCGGCGCCAGCGCCCGGTCGGCGAGCGACGGGAGCACCGGGAGCGGGTCGAATCGGGCCAGAGCGTGCAGCACCTCGTCGGCGGGGACATCCCGCAGCAGTGCCGGCAGAACGGTCGAGCCCTGCACGTCGCGCCGGAGGCCGAGCGTGGGC
>DATCPV010000111.1:0-4542 GCA_036569885.1 Gaiellales bacterium
TTCCAGCACTACGCCGCCTTCAAGCACATGACGGTGGCCAAGAACGTGGCGTTCGGCCTGGAGATCCGCAAACGGCCTAAGGACGACGTGCGGCGGCGGGTGGCCGAACTGCTCGACCTGGTGCAGCTGGACGGGTTCGGCGACCGCTATCCGTCGCAGCTCTCAGGTGGCCAGCGGCAGCGCATGGCGCTGGCGCGGGCGCTCGCCGTGGAGCCCGAGGTGCTGCTGCTGGACGAGCCTTTCGGGGCGCTCGACGCGCGCGTCCGCAGCGAGCTGCGGGCGTGGCTGCGGCGCCTGCACGACGAGATGCACGTGACCACCGTGTTCGTGACCCACGACCAGGAGGAGGCGATGGAGGTCTCGGACACGATCGTGCTGATGGATCACGGCCGCATCGTCCAACAGGGCGGCCCGCAGGAGCTCTACGACCATCCCAAGAGTGAGTTCGTCATGCGGTTCATGGGCCAGGTGAACCGGATCGGCGACATCTACGTCCGCCCCCACGATGTGGAGGTCCGGCTCGAGCCGAACGGGACGACCGAGCCGGCGGTCGTCGAGCGGATCCTGCACCTTGGCCACCACGTCCGCGTCGAGCTGAGCGTGAACGGCGGCGTCGCGGTGTTGGCGCAGCTGACCCGCGACGAGGCCGATCGCCTCGACCTGGAGCCGGGCCGGCCGGTGTTCGTACGCCCGAGCAAGGCCCGCGTCTTCGACGAATAGCGACGCCGAAACCGGGGACAGACCCCCACAAATCGCCGTTACAACATTGTGACCGGTCTAGACCGGGGACTGTCCCCGGTTGATTCCTTGCGGACCGCGGCGTATGGTCGGTCACCGTTCGGATCGTCAACATAGGGAGGCATCATGAAACGCAGAAAGACGCTCGCCGCGGTCGGCGTCACCGCATTGATCGCGCTCGCGGCCGTTCCGGTCGTGGCCGGCGCGAGCACCGGCTCGAAGTCGGCACATCACTCGGGCACGGTCGTTCACGTGGTCGAGCACGCCGTCAGCGACACCGTCCAGATGTTCCACCCGCCGGACAACAGCGTGGGTGACACGCTCGGCTTCCACAACCCGGTGTTCAACGCCGCAAACACGCATCAGATCGCCACGGACAACGGCTATTGCGTGCGCACGGTTGCGACCGGCAAGACCGAGTGGGAGTGCACGTGGACGACGCTCCTGCGCGGCGGTCATCTGACCGTCGAGGGGCCGTACTACGACGACGGCACCAACACCACGCTGACGATCACGGGCGGCACGGGCAAGTACACCGGCGCCACGGGCCACATGCTGCTGCACGCGCGCGGCACCCCGCTCGGCTCCGAGTACGACTTCGTCTTCCACCTGGCCCACTAGTCACGACGGGCGCAGCCGTCGCTCACCCGGCGGCTGCGCCCAGCGACTCCTCGAGCCGGTCGAGGCCGGCGTCCACATCGGCATCTGTCGCCGTGATCGGCACCAGGATGCGGATGACGTTGTCGTGGATGCCGGTCTTGAGCAGGATCAGGCCCCGCTCGAGCGCCCCGGCAACCGTCGCGGCGGCGACATCGCCCGCCGGCTCCTTGGTGGCCTTGTCCTTGACCAGCTCGATCGCGGCCATTGGGCCGATGCCGCGCACCTCGCCGATCACCTCGTGCCGCGTGGCGAGGTCGCGCAGGCGGGCCTGGATGTGCTCTCCCACCCGCACCGACTGCTCTAGGAAGTCGTCGCTCGAGATCGCGCGCAGACTCTCGATCGCGGCGGCACAGGCCACGGGATTGCCGCCGTAGGTCGAGCCGAGCCCGCCCGGGTGCACCGAGTCCATCACCTCGGAGGGGCCGATCACACCGGCCAGCGGCATGCCCGAGGCCAGCGACTTGCCGACCGTCACCAGGTCGGGGACCACGCCCGAATGCTCGATGCCCCAGAGCGTGCCGGTGCGACCCATGCCGGCCTGCACCTCGTCGTCGATGTAGAGGATGCCATGCGTCTCGCACCGCTCCTTGAGGCCCTGGATGAACTCGGGCGGCATGACCGTGAACCCGCCTTCACCCTGCACCGGCTCGAGGATGACGCACGCGACCGAGGCCGGGTCGACGGTCGCCTTGAACATCCAGTCCAGTGAGTCGAGGGCGTCGGCCGACGTGATGCCGCGGTAGGGGTACGGCGCCGTCGCCCGGTAGATCTCGGGCGCAAACGGCCCCATGCCGCGCTTGTACACCAGTTTCGAGGTCAGGCTCATCGTCAGGAGCGTGCGTCCGTGGAAACCGCGGTCGAAGGTGATCACCGCGTCGCGGCCGGTGTGGTAGCGGGCGATCTTGACCGCGTTCTTGACCGCCTCGGCGCCCGAGTTGATCAGGAGCGCCTTCTTCTCGTGGTCGCCGGGAGCCAGCTCGCACAGGATCCGGCACACCTCGAGGTACGGGTCGTAGGCGGCCACGGGGAAGCACGCGTGGACGAGCTGCTCCGCCTGCGCGCTGATCGCCGCCACAACCGCCTCGGGCGTGTGGCCGAGGTTGAGCACGCCGATGCCTCCGGCGAAGTCGATGTACTCCCGCCCGTCGACATCCGTGAGATGGGCGCCGTGGGCGTGTGCGGCAAAGATCGGTGCGATCGAGACACCGCGGGCCACGTAGCGGTCGCGCTTCGCGCGCATGGCCTCGGTCTGTGAGCCTGTCTGTACTGCCATGATGACCTCCGCGGACGAGCGAACCTTGCGCCGCCGAGTATAAGCGCCACGGCCGTTGACCGTGTCCTCGTGGGGTAGCATTGGACGCGGTGTCCAACGGCCGGCCCGGGCGCGGCCTCGAACAAGGACGAACGCGAATGACCGACCACGCCACGCTCCAGGAACTCGCAAAGCGGCACCTGATGATGCACTTCACCAGCCACGGCCGCTACACCGAGAGCGAGGTCCCGATCATCAGCCACGGTGACGGCTGCTGGCTCGAGGACACGAACGGCAAGCGCTATTTCGACGGCCTCTCCGGGCTGTTCTGCACCCAGATCGGATACAGCTTCGGCGCCGAGCTGGGCGAGGCGGCGGCCCGCCAGATGGCCGAGCTGCCGTTCTACACCAACTGGGGGTACGCGCATCCGCGCGCCATCGAGCTCTCGGCCAAGATCGCCGAGCTGGCGCCCGGAGACCTGAACCGCGTGTTCTTCTGCTCGGGCGGCTCCGAGGCCAACGAGTCGATCCTGAAGCTGGTGCGCCAGTACCACCAGCTGCGCGGCGAGCACCGCCGCTACAAGATGATCGCCCGCCGCCTCGCCTACCACGGCACCACCCTGGGCGCGCTGTCGCTGACCGGGATCGCCGCGATCAAGACGCCGTTCGAGCCGCTGCTGCCGGGCGTCCGCCACGTGTCGAACACCAACGCCTACCGCCGCCCCGACGGCGAGACCGAGGCGGAGTTCACGGTCTTCCTGCTCGACGAGCTGCGCGCGGTGATCGAGCAGGAGGGGCCCGAATCGGTTGCGGCCGTGTTCATGGAGCCGGTGCAGAACTCGGGGGGGACGTTCACGCCGCCCGAGGGCTACTTCCAGGGCGTGCGCGCGATCTGCGACGAATACGGCGTGCTGCTCGTGGCCGACGAGGTCATCACCGGCTTCGGCCGGCTGGGCTACTGGTTCGCATCCGAGCGGTACGACATCCGCCCGGACGTCGTCACGTTCGCAAAGGGCGTCGGCTCGGCGCACATGCCGCTCGGCGGCGTGCTCATGAGCGACCGGATCGCATCCGCGTTCCTCGAGGGGACGAGCATGTTCACCCACGGCATCACGTACGGCGGGCATCCGGTCGCGACGGCCGTTGCGCTCAAGAACCTCGAGGTGATGGCGCGCGAGGACGTCCTCGCCAATGTGCTGCGCAACGAGCCGTACTTCCAGTCGAGGCTCGACAACCTGCGCGACAAGCCGATCGTGGGCGACGTGCGCGGCGCGGGCTACTTCATGTCGATCGAGCTCGTGCGCGACAAGGAGACCAAGCAGACGTTCTCGGACGACGAGTCCGAGCGGCTCCTGCGCGGCTTCCTCTCGCCGCGGATGTTCGAGCTGGGCCTGATCTGCCGCGCGGACGACCGCGGCGACCCGGTGATCCAGCTCTCGCCGCCGCTGATCGCCACACGCGAGGATCTCGACTACGTCCACGACGTGCTGGACACGGTGCTCGACGAGGCGTGGGACCAGATGACGAGATCGGCGAGCCGCCAAGCAGTCACGACCTGACCGGACGACGCATGCTGACGGTCGCGGACATCGTCGGGACGGAGGCGCTGCGGCTGACGCTGTGCGGAGGCGCGGCGGGTTCCGACCGGCCGGTGCGCTGGGTTCACATCTCGGAGCTTCCCGACCCGACGCCATGGCTGCGCGGCGGCGAGCTCCTGCTCACCACCGGGCCGCCGCTCGACTCGGGGCCCTCGGCCTACGTCGAGCGGCTGGCGGCTGCCGGCCTCACGGGGATCGGCCTCGGGCTCGGGCTGGGCTATGACGAGGCGCCCGCCGAGGCCGTGACCGCCGCCGACCGGCTCGGCTTTCCGCTCTTCACCATCCCCTACGAGG
>DATCPV010000112.1:0-4165 GCA_036569885.1 Gaiellales bacterium
GGGTTGCGCTGTCGGAGATTCCGAGCGTCGCTCCCACCGCACCGAACAGTGCGCCCGCGCCGCCGCCGTAAATGACCTGCACGCGGAGCTTGGAGATCGTTTTGCCGGTGTTGGACGTGAACAGGCGCATCCCGCCCGAGAAGGCGCTGATGCACATCGGCGGTGAGGTCGCGCTGCTGCCGACCGGCAGTGAGAGCGAGTGAGTCTGGCCCGGCCCGCCGACGTTGAACGACTCGTTGCCCGTGACGACGCGCGCGCCGCCGGTCAGCGTCCATCCCGCGGCGCCGCTCTCGAAGTCGCCGCCGGGCGTGAGCGCGTAGTTGTGGTGGTCTCCCCAGCGAAGGAACACGGGCGACGTGGGGTAGGGGCAGGCGAGTCCGAGTGCGGCGTGCGCGGGGGCTGCAGCCCCGGCCATCGCCGCGACGGCCGCGGCGAGCGTGCCGATGCCGAGCATCACCGAACGTGCGCCGAAGAATCTGAGACCCACAACTGCTCCTTGACCGACGAACGGGCGCGGCGGACTCGGGGGGAAGCCGCCGTGGTCTCACTGTGGAAAGTGGCCGCCGGCCGCGCGTCCCCTGTTTCGGGGATCGTGCGGTCAACATCGCCGCGGTTCGTGCCGATATCCCCTGTTATGGGCACCCACAAGCGGGAGCTGAGCCGACGCACGGCCGGGGTACGCCGGTGGCATGCCGTTCCGGCGGATGACGGAAGGCTGGTCGAGCAATCGCGGGAGGGGATGATGCTCGCGCCGACGCCGCGGGAGGTGCGTGCGACGGTTGCGGTCGCAGCCGTGTTCGCGCTGGCCGTCGCGGCGATCGCCGCATGGGCGCCCGATCGGGGCGGTCACAGTGTGGTCACGGCTGGGCTGCTCGTGCTCTGCTATGCCCTCGTCGCCCGCGTCCAGTTCGAGGCCGGATCGGGCGTCGCCGTCCCCACGCAGCTCGTCTTCATCCCGATGCTGTTCCTGGCAGCGCCGGCGGCTGTCCCCGTGCTCGTCGCACTCGGCTTCGCGCTGTCCACGCTGCCCGAGGATCTGCGTGGGCGCCACCACCCCGGCCGGCTCGGCCTGCACATC
The DNA here is from genome assembly GCA_036569885.1 of Gaiellales bacterium. Taxonomy (GTDB): domain Bacteria; phylum Actinomycetota; class Thermoleophilia; order Gaiellales; family JAICJC01; genus JAICJC01. Next base: position 1,079 of record DATCPV010000112.1, read on the forward strand.
GTCAGCGCCTCGTACGCCGTCGGGCCGGTGCTGGTGCTGTGGCTGGCGGGCGATCCGCGGGCGGCGCTGGATCTCAAGACCCTCGCACTCGTCCTGACGATGCTCGTGGCCCAGTCTGCGTTCGACTTCGCCGGCTGGGTTGCGCTCGGCTACTCGCCCTGGAACCAGGCCAGGGCGCTCTTGGCCGCCTGGCGCGTCGATCTTGTCCTCACCCCGCTCGGCCTGGCTCTGGCAGACGCGGGCAGTGGCCACCTGTACGCCGTGATGCTCGGCCTGCCGCTGGTCTGGCTCCTCGGCGACTTTGCCCGCGAGCACACGGCGAGGATCGACCAGAAGGAGGAGCTATCGAAGGCCTACCGCGGCACCGCGCTCCTCCTCGGCGACGTGGTCGAGGCCGACGACGCCTACACAGGCCGCCACAGCCATGACGTCGTCTCGCTCGTGCTCGCCGTCTCTGACCGGATGGGGCTCGACGCCAACTCCCGTCGGGACGCCGAGCTCACCGCTCTCCTGCACGACGTGGGCAAGGTCACGATCCCCAAGAGCATCATCCAGAAGCCGGGACCGCTGACCGCAGAGGAGCGGTCGCTGATCGAGCAGCACACCCTCGAGGGCGAGCGGATGCTCGATCAGGTGGGCGGGCTCCTGGCCGACGTCGGCCGGCTGGTGCGCTCGTGCCACGAGCACTGGGACGGCCGCGGCTACCCGGACGGCCTTGTGGGCGAGGAGATCCCCCTGGTCGCGCGCATCGTCTGCGCCTGCGACGCGTGGAGTGCGATGACGACCGACCGCTGCTACCGCACGGCGCTCCCTCACGAGGCGGCCCTTGCCGAGCTGCGCCGGTGTGCCGGGACGCAGTTCGATCCGCGCGTGGTCGCCGCTCTGATCGACGTCGCGGGCGCCCGGCCTGGGGCGGCCTTCAGCGCCGCCGCGTGAGCCGAATAACCGGTTACCCCGCCACACGCTGTCAGACGAGATAAGATCGTCTCGCTCGCGGGTTTTTGGAGGCGGCCCGGGGGTCTGGGGTCAACGTCTCAGTTGTGGGGGTGATCGTGTGGGTGCACGGATGTTGGTGCGCGGGGCCGTGGCCTCGTGCGGCCTCGCCGCGGTGATTGCGGCGGCGGGGGTTGTGACGGCGGCGAGCGCCAGCTCGCTCGCGGTCGTCCTGAAGGGGAGCGCGCCCGCCTGGGCCGCTCGTGCGGCGGTGCGGCCTGCGAAGGCGTCCGGCCGTGTGAACGTCCGCGTCTACCTCGCCCCGCGGGGCGGCATCGCCGCGCTTCGGGCGGCGGTGAGCGCCGCGTCGACGCCCGGCAGCGCAACGTACGGGCACTACCTGAAGCCGGCCCAGTACCGGGCCCGGTTCGAGCCGACTGCGGCAGCCGTCTCGTCGGTCAGCGCCTGGCTGCGATCGGCCGGCCTGCGCGTCACGGCCGTCGAGGCCTCGCATCGCTACATCAGCGCAAGCGGCAGCGTCGCGGCCGCCGAGCGCGCATTCGGCGCAAAGCTCAACGTCTACCGCCATGGGGGCACGCTCGTGCGCGCGCCTTCGGCCGACGCCCGCATCCCGGCCGGCGTGGCTGGATCGGTGCTCGGCGTGACCGGCCTCAGCACGGCTCCCGTCTTCGTGCGGCCGCAGATCGGGCCGCCGCCGGCAGGGTTCCGCAATGCGCGGCCGTGCTCGAAGAGCTACGGCACGATCCCGGCGACCGTACAGTCCGACGGCAAGACGCCCCTGCCGAAGTTCCGAGGCAAGGTGCGCGACTACGCGGTCTGCGGGTACACGCCGAAGCAGTTCCGCGGCGCCTACGGCGTCACGAGCAGCGGCCTGACCGGCAAGGGCCAGACCATCGGCATCGTCGACGCCTTCGCGGCCGGCACGATCCTGAAGGACGCGAACACCTATGCGAAGCGGCACGGCGACAACGCGTTCGCGAAGGGGCAGTTCAGCCAGAACATGCCCAAGACGTTCCATCTGCATCCGACCCTGTGCCAGACCCCGTCCGACTGGGCCGGCGAGGAGACGCTCGACGTCGAGGCCGCGCACGGCATGGCCCCGAAGGCGCACGTCATCTACTACGGCGCGCAGAGCTGCCTGAACCAGGACCTGGAGTTCGCCCTCGCACGGGTCGACGACCAGGACAAGGTCACGGTCGTCTCCAACTCCTACGGTGGCCCGATGTCGAGCGAGACGTCGGGTGACATCGCCGCCGAGGAGCAGGTCATCCTGCAGGGCGAGATGGAGGGCATCACCTTCCTGTTCTCGTCCGGCGACAGCGGTGACTGGGTGACCACGGAGGGCTTCAAGGACACCGACTACCCGGCCTCCGACCCATTCGCGACCGCGGTCGGCGGTACGAGCACGGCGATTGGCGCGAACGATCACCTGCTCTGGCAGACCGGGTGGGGCACCGAGAAGTACTCCCTCTCGGCCAACGGCAAGGGCTGGACGCCGATCGCAGCCGATCCGTTCCTGTACGGGGCGGGCGGTGGCTTCTCGTCGGTGTTCCCGCGCCCGAGCTATCAGAACGGCGTCGTCACGAGCGGCTCGGGGCGCGCGTTCCCCGATGTCGGCCTCGATGCCGACCCGACGACCGGCATGCTGGTCGGGGAGACGCAGATCTTCCCGAACGGCACGGAGTACGGTGAGTACCGCATCGGCGGCACGAGCGTCGCTTCGCCGCTGATGGCAGGGATGGTCGCCGACGCAGCCCAGCACGCGAAGGCGCGGCTCGGGTTCCTGAACATCGCCATCTACAAGCTCGCGGCGGCGAAGTTCGGTGCGTTCAACGACGTCGGCTCGATTGCCGGCGCGAACATCCGACCGGACTTCGCAAACGGCGTGAACAAGTCCAACGGCTACCTCTACAGCGTCCGCACGTTTGACCAGGACTCGAGCCTGTCGACGGGTCCCGGTTGGGACGATGTCACGGGCGTCGGCCAGCCGAACTCGGTCTTCCTGACCGCGTTCGGAAGCGGTGGCGCCTGATCTGAAGCGAGCGATGGGGCGTCCCGGCAGCGGCCGGGGCGCCCCATCGGCGTTCAACGGGTCAGACGGGGCAGGAGCGCGGAGGCGATGGTGATGCCGGG
>DATCPV010000113.1:0-2275 GCA_036569885.1 Gaiellales bacterium
ATCCCGTCCTGCTACCACTCGGTGCAGGAGTACCGGACGACGCTGCAGACGCTCATCGGCCTCATAGAGCGCGAGCGGCCGCAGTTCATCGTCGTCGGGCACGGTCGCCCGCATACGAGCGAAGCCGCGCTGAGGATTGGCGAGGAGGACCTCGAATACATCGAGGCTGTGCTCGCCCATGCCGAGGCCGGAGGCCCGCCGGATCGAGCTGAGAAGATCGCCGTTCCGGCGCGGGCGGCGGGCGCCGGCGACGACACGGTGCACGCCGCCAACGTCGCTCGTGCCTGTGAAGCGACGGCAGCCGTCGCAACGCCGGGCTGAGGTATCCGCGAAAGCTGCCGATAAAGAGGGTATGACCCGCGCCCTTCGTACCGTCGTGGACGTCCGCGCCCATCCGCTGGGGCCGCGCGTCTATGTCGCCGGCCAGCGCGTCCACGAGTGCTGGGCTGGCCTGGTGACGACGATCGCCGTCGCGATGGGCCACGCGACCGGTCGCACCGGGCCCCATCCGCTCGATACGGTCGTGGTCATCGTGGCCGCGTGGATGATGCTCAAGGACTGGCCCGACTTCTTCCCGTCACGCCGGAACAAGTACGGATGGCGCGTCGGCTTCCACCGCCGGCCGGCCGAGCCGGTCCCCGTCCGCACCGACGACCACTAGGTCGCTATTTCGGCAGCTCGGTCAGCAGCCGGTCGAGGTCGAGGTCGCTGTTGAAGAAGCCGATCTGGCCCTGCTCGTCTCGCGGCCATTGCGCGGGCGGGCGGTCCCACATCAGCTCGAGGTCGTTGCCGTCGGGATCACTGAGGTAGATCGCCTCGTGCGTGCCGTGGTCGGTGGCCTGCCGGATCGGCCAGTCGACGCTGCGCAGCCGCTGCAGTGCGTCGGCGAGCGCCACCCGGGTGGGGTAGCGGATCGCGACGTGGTGCAGGCCGGCCACGCCGTCTGGCTGCGGCCCGCCGCCGGCGGACTTCCACGTGTTGAAGCCGAGGTGGTGGTGGTAGCCGCCCGCCGACACGAACAGCAGGTCGCCCGTCGTCCCCCAGCCGGGCACGTCCCGGGCCTCGGCGGTGACGTCGAATCCGAGCAGGTCGACATAGAACGCCCGCACCCGCTCGATGTCGGCGGTGCGCAGGTGGACGTGCCCGATGGTGACACCGGGATCGATGGGCCGGGCGCTGCGAGCGGCCGGGACGATGGTGCCCTGGGTGTTCATTGCATTCCCCCTGTCACGTTCGATCACGGGCGGTCAGGAGCAGCGCGATGTCCCACGGGTCGCGGACGAGCACGCCGTCGTCCCGCCGCTCGGTCGGTATGCCGGCCTGCTCGACGCGGGCAAGCACCTCGGCGAGCGCCTGCGGTGTCTCGTAGACGATCGTCCAGTGCCGCAGGCCGACCGTCCCCGCCGGTGCGGCCGGGACGCCGTTGCCGCGCCAGACATTGATCGCGACATGGTGGTGGTACCCGTCCATCGCCAGGAACGCGGCGGTCGGCAGCCGGGTCATCACGTCGAACCCGAGCACGTCGCGGTAGAACTGCAGGCCACGCTCGACGTCGCCGATGTGCAGGTGCACATGGCCCACGGTCAGGCCGGGGTCGGCGTGTTCCTGCACCGGTTCGCCGGCCACCAGGTCGAGGAGGCCGTGCAGATCCAGCGGCTTGGGCCCACCGTCCCAGCCGGGGTTACCAAGGTCGGGCCAGGCCTCGCGGGGCCGGTCGGCGGCGAGCTCGATCTCGTTGCCGTCGGGGTCGTGGAGGTAGATGGCCTCTGAGATGTCGTGGTCGGACGCTCCCAGGATGCGGGTGCGGGTTTCGGCGAGGCGCGCAGCCGCGCGGGCGAGCTCGACGCGCGAGGGATGCAACAGCGCGACATGGTAGAGACCGGCGTGGCGGCCGGCCGGGCGCGCGCCGGGCTCAGCCTCGAGCACGAGCAGGTCGCCGGCGCCGCCCGCCCACAGGACGGCGGCCTCGGCGCCGCGATCGCGCACCCGCAGGCCGATCGACCGCTCGTAGAACTCGATCGACCGATCGAGGTCGGTCACGATCAGGTGCGCCGGCCCGAGCCGGATGGTGACAGGAGCGGCCTGGTCGGCGCCCCCGGCGATTGATGTCTCGGTGGTGTTCATGGTTCGTATTCTTGCGCACGCAACCAGATTCCGCCATTCCCGGGTTTGGAGTCGCCGAATGCCAGCTCTTCTTTCCGTCCAACGCTCTCCATCCGGTGGCGCTCATGCCGACGTGGGTGCGCTACATCATCGTCGCGGCGGGGCCCGGCAT
>DATCPV010000114.1:0-4665 GCA_036569885.1 Gaiellales bacterium
GGCTTGGCGACCCGCTTTCGCGGTGCCCGCTTGGGCTTGGGCTTGGGCTTGGCGGCGGGCTTCGCCTCGGCCTCAGGTTCGGCCGCAACCACAGGCTCCTCGGCCGCGGGTGCCTCGACCTCTGCCGCCGGCGGCTCGGGCTCGGCCGCGGCCGGCTCGGGTACCTCGACGGGCGGGGGCGCCACCGCCACGGACCGCTCGAGCGCCGCCAGCTTGTCGGCCGCCTCCGCCACGACCTCGGCGTGCGGCTTGATCACGTCGCGGATCTGCTTGCCGCGCAGCCGCGCGACGTCCTCGGGCCGCTTGAGCGCCTTGAGGCCGTCGACGGTCGCCATCAGCAGGTTGATCGGGTTTGCCGTCCCCAGCGACTTGGCCAGGATGTCGCGCACGCCGCCGAGCTCGAGCACGGCGCGGACGCCGGCCCCGGCGATCACGCCGGTGCCCTCGGAGGCGGGCTTCAGCAGCACCCGGCCGGCGCCGTAGCGCCCGAGCACCTGGTGGGTGACCGTGTTCTTGTACTTGGGGATCTGGAACAGGTTCTTCTTCGCGTCCTCGACCGCCTTGGCGATCGCCGACGGCACCTCGTTCGCCTTGCCGTAGCCGACGCCGACGTGGTCGATCTCGTCGCCCACGACCACGAGCGCCGTGAACGAGAACCGGCGGCCGCCCTTGACCACCTTGGCGACGCGGTTGATCTTCACGACCCGCTCCTGCAGGTCGCGGCCTGCGACCTCGGAGCCGCGGGCGGCGGGGTTACGGGATCCCGGTCTGGGGGTTACAGCCATACCTTAAAACTCCAATCCGTTCTCACGGGCGGCGTCGGCGAGCGCCTTCACCCGCCCGTGGTACAGGTATCCGCCGCGGTCGAAGACGACCGAGGCGATGCCGGCTTTCGTGGCGCGCTCGGCGACGAGCTTGCCAACCGCGGCCGGTGTCTCGGCGCGCTTGAGCTTTGCCAGCGACTTGTCGAGGCTCGACGCCGCCGCCAGCGTGTGCCCGGCGGTGTCGTCGATCACCTGCGCCGAGATGGTGCGGTTCGACCGGTACACGGCCAGCCGCGGCCGCTCGGTCGTGCCGGTGACCTTGGCGCGCACCCGCCGGTGGCGATGCTCGCGAGCCTGCTGTTTGGTCTTCGTTGCCATGTGCCTATGCCCGCTTTCCGACCTTGCGGATGACGTGCTCGCCGGCGTAGCGGACGCCCTTGCCCTTGTAGGGCTCCGGCGGGCGCCACTTGCGGATCTGGGCGGCGATCTCGCCGACCTGCTGCTTGCTCGAGCCGCTGACGATGATCTGGGTCGGCTGGGGCACCTCGAACGAAATCCCCTCGGGCGCCTTGACGGTGACCGCGTGGCTGAAGCCGAGCTGCATCTCGAGGTCGCTGCCGCGCAGCGCGGCGCGATAGCCGACGCCCTGGATCTCGAGCCTCTTGGAGTAGCCCTCGGTGACGCCGACGACCATGTTGGCGACCAGCGTGCGCGTGAGCCCGTGCAGGGCGCGGTGCTGGCTGCGGTCGGTCGGGCGCGTCACGACGAGCACCCCGTCCTCCTGGGCAACCGTGATCTCGGGCGAGATCCGCTCGGACAGGCTGCCGCGCGGCCCGGTGACCGAGACGGTGCCCGATGCGATCTCGACCGAGACGCCGGCGGGCACGGGAATGGGCATGCGTCCGATTCTGCTCATGCCTCACCACACATAACACAGCACCTCGCCGCCAACGTCCTGCTCCTGCGCATGGCGGCCGGTCAGGACGCCCTTGGACGTCGAGAGGATCGCGATCCCCATCCCGCCCAGCACGCGGTGCGGGCGGTCCTTCTTGGCGTACACGCGCCGGCCCGGCTTGGACACGCGCTTCAACCCCGAGATCACGCGCTCACGGCTCGGCCCGTAGCGCAGCGTCACCACCAGGGTGTCGTGCGTATCGCCCTTCGAGACGTTCCAGGCGTCGATGTAGCCCTCCTCCTTGAGGATGCGCGCGATCTCGCGCTTCATCCCCGAGGTGGGCATCGCCACGGTCTCGTGGAGCGCCGTGTTGGCGTTCCGGATTCGTGTGAGCATGTCGCCGATTGGATCTGTAACCATTACCCGCTCCTCACCAACTCGACTTCGTCATACCGGGGATGACCCCCTGGTGGGCGAGCTCGCGCAGGCAGATGCGGCACACGCCGAACTTGCGGAAATAGGCGCGTGGGCGCCCGCAGCGCGCGCAGCGGTGATACGCCCGCGTCGGATACTTCGCGGGGCGTCCCTGCTTGACCTTGAGTGATTCCTTCGCCATGGGTGATCTCGTCCTTTGTTCCTGTGCCTCAGGCCGCGAACGGCATCCCGAGGGCGCGCAGGAGCTCGCGCGCACCTTCGTCGTCCGCCGCGGTGGTGGTGATGGTGATGTTGAGGCCACGCACCTCGGAGATGTCGTCGTAGTTGATCTCGGGGAAGATGACCTGCTCGCGCACCCCGATCGAGAAGTTGCCGCGGCCGTCGAACGCCGCCGGGTTGATGCCGCGGAAGTCGCGGATGCGCGGGAGCGCGATCGCCAGCAGCCGGTCGAGGAACTCGTACATGCGGTCGCCGCGCAGCGTCACCTTGCAGCCGATGGGCATCCCCTCGCGCAGCTTGAAGCCTGCGATCGACTTCTTCGCGCGCGTGATCAGGGGGCGCTGCCCCGAGATGATGGCCAGCTGCTCGACCGCGTCGTCGAGGGCCTTGGAGTTGACCTTGGCCTCGCCGACGCCCATGTTGATCGTGATCTTCGCGATCCGCGGCACCGCCATCGGCGAGGACAGCTCGAGCTTCTCCTGCAGCTGCTCGCGGAGCTCGGAGTCATACCGCTCCTTGAGCCGGGGCGTGGGGATCTCGGCGGTGCTCATCGGTCGATGTCCTTGTCGCAGTTGCGGCACACCCGCACCTTGTTGCCGTCCTTGGGGTTGATCCGGTAGCCGACCCGGGAGGGCTTCCCGCAGGCCGGGCACACGAGCGCCACGTTCGAGATCTGCAGCGGCGCCTCACGCTCGAGAACACCCCCGGGGATGATCTGCTGGTTGCCCGACCTGCGCGGCGCGGGCCGCGGCTTGGTGTGGCGCTTGATCATGTTGACCTTCTCGACCAGTATCCGCCGTTCGGTCGGGAGCACGCGCTGGACCGTGCCGCGCTTGCCGGCGTCCTTGCCGGTCAGCACCTCGACGGAGTCGCCTTTCCTGATCTTCAGCTTGTTCATGTGGCTAGAGCACCTCGGGAGCGAGGGAGACGATTTTCATGAAGTTGCGCTCGCGCAGCTCGCGCGCGACGGGGCCGAAGATGCGGGTGCCGCGTGGGTTGCGCTGTGCGTCGATGATCACCGCCGCGTTCTCGTCGAACGCAATGTAGGTACCGTCGTCGCGGTGATGCTGCTTGGTCGTTCGCACGACCACCGCCGTCACCACCTCGCCCTTCTTCACCGAGCCGTTGGGCGTGGCCTGCTTGACGGTACCGACGATGATATCGCCCACCCCAGCGTACCGGCGCCGGCTGCCGCCCTTGATGCGGATGCACAGGAGCACGCGCGCGCCGGTGTTGTCGGCGACGCGCAGCCGGCTCTCAACCTGGATCACTTCGCCACCTCGACGATCTCGGCGACCCGCCAGCGCTTCGTGCGCGACAGCGGGCGCGTCTCGACCAGGCGGACGACATCGCCGATCTTGGAGGTGTTCTCCTCGTCGTGGGCATGCAGCCGGATCGAGCGGCGCAGCATCTTGCCGTACTTGGGATGCGGCTTGACGACGTCGACGCGCACCACCACGGTCTTGTCCATGGCGTCCGAGACGACGATGCCGCGGCGCTCCTTGCGCCGGCCGTGCGTTTGCGGTTCTGGGGCGGCGCTCATGAGCGGCTCCCTGCCTGCGCGCCGTCGCCGGCCAGCGTCAGGAGGCGCGCGATGTCGCGCTTGACGCGCGCCAGCGCGGCGGTGTTGTCGAGCGCCCCGGTCGCATGCTGGAAGCGCAGGTTGAAGAGCTCCTGACGGGTCTCGGCCAGCTTGCGCTCGAGCTCGTCGGCAGTCAGCTCGCGGATCTCACTGGCCTTCAAACAGATCACCCTCTCGGGACACGAACTTCGCTTTCACAGGCAGCTTCATGGCGGCGAGGCGGATGGCCTCCCGCGCGAGCGGCTCGGGCACGCCCGCCAGCTCGAACATGACGCGGCCGGGCTTGACCACCGCGACCCAGTGCTCCGGCGAGCCCTTGCCCGAGCCCATGCGCGTCTCGGCCGGCTTCTGGGTCACCGACTTGTCCGGGAAGATGGTGATCCACACCTTGCCGCCGCGCTTGATCTTGCGCGTCATCGCGATACGGGCGGCCTCGATCTGGCGGTTGGTCACCCAGCCGGCCTCGAGGGACTTCAGCCCGTACTCGCCGAACATGACCCGCGTGCCGCCCTTGGCCTCGCCTCGGCGGCGGCCACGGTGGACACGGCGGTACTTGGTGCGCTTGGGGAGAAGCATCAGGCCTCGCTGCCCTCGGCGGGTGGGGTCGGAGCCGGGGTCACGTCGGGTGCCGCCGCAGGCGCGTCGGCCGGCGGGGTCGCGGGAGCGTCCGCCGCGGGCGGAGCATCGGCGCGGGGACGCGGTCGCCGGCCGGTCGGAGGCGCTCCACCGCCGCCACCACCGCCGCCGCCACCGGGTCCGCCGCCTCTGCC
>DATCPV010000115.1:0-6438 GCA_036569885.1 Gaiellales bacterium
ACCGAGGCCAATCTCGGCGACGGCTACCTGCCCGCCGTGCGCATGTTCGAGCGCGGCATACGCGTCTGCATCGGCACCGATTCCAACACCGTCATCGACCCGGTGGTGGAGCTGCGCGAGATCGAGGCCATCGCCCGCCGCTCGGTGCAGCGCCGCAACGTGCTCGTGCCGGAGGGCGCCGACGGCCCCACCGGGTACCTGCTCGAGGTGGGCAGCCGCAACGGCGCCGAGGCGCTGGGGCTGGCGGCGGTGCCCGCCGAGATCGAACTCGACCTTTCTGCCCCCCACATGGCCGGGGTCGATCCGGCCGATGCGCTCGCCGCTCTCATCTTCGGTGGCTCGGCCGCCGACCTCCGACCTCGCCCGAAGGAGTAATCCCGATGGACTTCGCCCTCACCCCGGAGCTGATCGAGCTGCGCACCCGCGCGCGGGCGCTGGTCGACGACCATCTGCAGCCGTTCGAGTGGGAGGCCGAGAGCACGGGCGGCCGGCTCAGCGCCGAGTCGCACGCGCGCATCAAGCAGGCCGTGCTCGACTCCGGCCTCGCGGCCAACAACATCCCCAAGGAGTTCGGCGGCGGCGGGTTCAACCTGACCGAGCAGGTAGTGACCCACGAGCAGCTCGGCCGGCTGACCAACTGCCTGTGGGTGCTCGTCTGGAGCCCCTCCAACGTGCTCGTCCACGGGACGCCCGAGCAGATCGAGCGCTACCTGCTGCCCGACGTGCGCGGCGACCACCGCCACGCCTACGCGATCACCGAGGCCGCGGCCGGCTCCGACCCGCGCGCGATCACGTCCGAGGCGGTCTGGAACGGCAGCCACTACGAGCTCTCCGGCAGCAAGTGGTTCGTCACCGACGGCGACGTCGCGAGCTACTTCATCGTGCTCGCGTGGGCCGTTGACGGACACGACCGCCGGCCGGCCCTGTTCCTGGTCGACAAGGACCTGCCGGGGGTCGAGATGACCGCCGACCCCGACTTCACGCACAACTTCCCCTACCGCCATCCCGAGTTCACGTTCACAAAGACGCCGGTGGCGCCCGAGAACGTGCTGGGCGAGATCGGCCGCGGATTCGAGCTGACGGGCGAGTGGTTCGTCGAGGAGCGCGTGCACATCGCCGCGCGCTGCGTCGGTGCGTGCGACCGACTGATCGAGCTGGGCACGGCCTGGGCGCTCGAGCGCGAGCAGTTCGGCAGCCGCATCTTCGACCACCAGGCTGTGAGCTTCGCTCTGGCCGACTGCGCCGCCGAGACCACCGCCGCCCGGCTCCTGACCTACTACGTGGGCTGGCTGGCCGATTCGGGTGCCGACCGCAAGCTCGTGCACCACAAGGCATCGATGGCCAAGCTGATCGCATCGGAGACCGCCGGCCGCGTGGCCGACCGCGTCGTGCAGATCTTCGGGGGCCGTGGGTACATGCGCGAGAACCCGGCCGAGCGGCTGTGGCGCGAGCTCCGCGTCGACCGGATCTGGGAGGGCACGAGCGAGGTGCAGCGCCTGATCGTCAGCCGCGGCCTCGAGCGCCGAGGGCCGGCAACGCTCCTCGCGCTCTAGGATGCCTGCGGCATGAGCGACTCGCCCCCACGCGACGCCGGCACGGCCGCCTGGCACCGGCAGCTGCACCACACGTCGCACGACGGCCTGAGCGAGGACACCGCCCAGACGCCGGGGATGCGCCGCTACGAGGCAATCTCGGGGGCGCGCAACGGCTCGCGCAAGATCTGGATGGGCGAGAGCCATGTCGCTCCCGGAATGTGCTCGGGCGACCACCACCACGGCGAGGCCGAGACCGGCATCTACGTCGTCTCCGGCCATCCTGTGTTCGTGTTCCTCGAGGACGACGCCGAGCGGCGCATCGAAGCGGCGCCGGGCGACTACGTCTATGTGCCTCCGTGGGTGCCGCACCGCGAGGAGAACCCCTCGCCGGACGAGGAAGCGGTGGTCGTGCTCGCACGCAGCACGCAGGAGGGAATCGTCGTCAACCTGCCCAGCCTGCGGGCCGCGGTGCCCGAGCTCGACCGCCTGATCGCCGAGGCCGGCGCGCAACGGCCCGTCTAGGCGGCGAGGCGCAGCGGCTCGGTCGCCGCGGCGGGCCGGAGCTGAATCACCGGCATCGGGCCGAGCAGTGCGTGGATGCGCTCGATCGCGCGCTCGAGCTCTCGCAGCGGGCCGTGGGCCTTGAAGAGGGGGCTCGTCGCGCCGTCGGTCAGGAGCCGTCGCAGCAGCACCACCCCGGCCGGATCGACGGCGATGTCGACCGCGCGTAACCGGGCGCAGAGTCCGCGGATGTTGGGCTCGAGCTCGCGCATGGCGCTGCGGTTGAGCGGGACGGCCGCGACCTGCCGGCGAACCGCGAACTCGAGCAGGCGCTCCATGGTTTCGGCCAACATCCGGCGCCGTGCCGGCGAGACCAGGTCAGCGGAGTGGCGGGCGATCGCGGATCCGCCGACGTGGCGATAGCCGCTCAGGACGATCTCGTCGTAGATCTCGGTGCGCTTCCAGTGGAGCATCCGCGCGGCCGCGACCGCGCCCAGCCCGCCGAGCACGGCGAGAACAGAACTGGTGCCGATGAGCGGCCTGATCCCGTGCACCACGAACACCGCAACCAGGGCGATGCAGGCATAGCTCATCAGCGAGGCGGCCACCGTGTAGGCCGTTCGCAGACGTTCGTCGACGATGGAGAGCGCGTTTTGGAATTCGGATGGGGCCATGATCGAATCAGCCCGGTCATCGCTCGCGAGTGCGCAGAATTGAGTCCAGAGAAAGCGACGAGGCCGCCTGGGCAGAGGCGGCCTCGTCTGTTGGGCTGTCCGGTGGGCCGCCGGACAACGTGTCCCACACCGACGGGTCAGCCGGTTGCGCGAACGCTAGGCGACGCGCTTGGGGACACTCTTCGAAAACCCTCCGATGTCGAGTTTACTGCAATTTTCTACCGGATGACAGTGCCCGAATGCAGAAGCCCATCCCGGCCACGGCGGCCGCAATGATGGGGAGCTGCGCGAGCTGGCTGAGCGTGAACGGCAACTCCGCCGCGTCGGACGTCGTGCGTCCGGCTGCGACGGCTTGCGAGCTGCCGCTTCCGCCCACGAGGACGATGGTAGCAAGTGCGGCCAAAACCACGATGCCCACCGTCACACCCTTAGCCATCCTCATGTCCCTCCCTGCAGGTCTGACCCCGTGAGCATACGGCCGGCGGGCTCGGCGTGCAAGCGCGTTTCCGTCGGTCACGACCCCGCCGCGGCGGCCCACGCGCGCACACCGGCCAGTTCCCACGGTAGCGGCCGGCATGTCGGCCAACAGTCCTCGGCGGTCCGGAGCGCCTCGTCGATCTCGACGCCGGACCGGGTCGCGAGCAGGGCGACGGCGACCGCCGCCGAGCGCTCCCGCCCGCCGCGGCAGTGCACGTAGGTGGTCTCTCCGTTCGCGGTCGCCGCGACCGCCCGATCCAGGACGTCGGGCGGGATCGTGGCTCCGTCGGGCACGCCCAGCCGGTGCTCGGCGATCCCAGCAGCCGCGTATGCCGCCTCGATCGCCTCCCGCTCGCCGGCCCAGTACTCGTGGTCCTCGCACAGGTTGATAACCGTCTGCACGCCCTCGGCGGCAAGCGCGTCGACGTGCATCGTGGCATGCGGCATCCGTCCGGCAAAAAGGCCGGACCCAAGCGACGAGTAGCGCAGTGGCGCGGTCATCCGCGCCAGGGTAGTCGTGTGCGCGCTACGGCCGGCGCAGATCCTCCGCCAGCCGGGCCGCGGCCGCAGTTGCGGCATCGACCCGCTCGCGGAAGCGCAACTCCAGCTCACGCGCCAGCCTGCGCTGGCGCCGTCGCTTCCTCAGCTGATTGATGAACGTGCCCATGTGTGCAGAATGCCACAAAGTTGCCGGAATTTCCAGTAACTCGTCCGCCTGATTACACTCGGGGCGTGTCCGAAGACACCCTTCTCGAACTCGCCCTCGGCGCCGCCCGCGACGCGGGCTCGCTCCTGCTCGAGCGGTTCGGAGGGCCGGTCAGCGGCGTCGAGTCGAAGAGCAGCGCCACGGACATGGTGTCCGATGCCGACCGGGCGGCCGAGCGGTTGGTGCTCGACCGCATCTCGGCCGAGCGGCCCGACGACGGCGTGGTGGCCGAGGAGAGCGGCCGCGCCGCGGGCAGCTCCGGCCTCGTCTGGGTGGTCGACCCCCTCGACGGCACCACCAACTATCTGTTCTCGTATCCGGTGTGGGCGGTCTCGATCGCCTGCGAGGATGCCGACGGCGGCGTGGTCGCCGTGGTCCACGATCCCTGCCGGGGCGAGATGTTCGCCGCGGTTCGCGGCCGCGGCGCGACCCTGAACGGGCAGCCGGTGCACACGCGCAGCCCGCGCGGCCTCGACCGCGCACTGGTGAGGACGGGGTTCTCGTACGGGCCAGCGGACCGGGCCTTTCAGGCGACCGTGCTCACGCATGTCCTGGGCGAGGTGCGCGATATCCGCCGCGGCGGCTCGGCCGCGCTCGACCTGGCCTGGGTCGCGTGCGGGCGCCTCGACGGGTTCTACGAGTGGGGGATCAAGCACTGGGACCGGGCGGCCGGGATGCTGCTCGTCTCCGAGGCGGGTGGACGGGCGGCGGTGTTCGATCCGGGCGAGGGGCTCGACCCGTGCGTGGTTGCCGCCGCGGCGGATCTGCACGACCCGCTGCGCGGCCTGGTGACGGCAGCGGTTGCGGCTTCACGCCGCCCGAGCGATCCGCTACACTGAACTCCGGCCGCTGGTGTCGCCCGTTGGGGCGCCCGTTTCAGCCCGGCGGCTGCAGGGACCATATGACTGTTCGCTTCGAGGCCGACTCTGAGGCGGCCGCACACCGCGTCGAGGCGTGGTGTGGGGAGCCGCTCCTCCATGAAGGCGAAGATCTCGCCGTCGCCCTTGCACCCGCAACGGTGCGTCGGCAGGCGCTCGACGCTGCGCTCGCGGAAATGGCGCGTGGGCTGCCGGAGCCGAGCTACGAGTGGCGACGAGACTACGCACTGGTGCTCGGGCTCGAACGGGTGCTCTCCGATCCGCAGCCCCGGCTGGCCTCGGGGACGACCCTGCGCCGACACCAGGTCGATGCGCTGGCCGGGCAGCTGGCCGCGCTGATCAGCGACCTCGAGCGCTCCGCGGCCCTCGATGAGGACGACGCCGACGACGAGCCCGAGAACGGCGATGACGAGCCCGAGGTGATCGAGGTCGACGTCGAAGCCGAGATCGACGAGGACGAGGACGACGACGAGGACGACGACGACGACGGGGACAACCTCGAGGACCCGGCCGGCGGCGGTCCCGGCCCGGCGCACGACCCGGCCATGGCCGTTGCGCCCGATCCCGAGGACGGCGCCAACGGCGATGCCGCTCCGCCCGATCCGGGAGCGCGTCGCCGCTACCGCTTCAAGCACCCGACGGCGTCGGGCAAGACCATCGCGGCGGGAGGGTTCGTCGAGGCCGCTCGCACGACGGGCGTCCTGATCCTGACCCATCGCCGGCTGCTGGTGAACCAGTTCACCAGCGACCTCACCAAGGAGGGCTACGGCGGGCGCCTGCATCCGCCGGTCATGCGGGGCGATCCGACTCCCAAGCGGATGCCGCTCACGATCAACACGTACGCCTGGTTCATCAAGCATGTCGACGAGATCAAGCCGGACGTCTACGGCGTGATCGTGTGCGACGAGGCCCATACCGCCCTGGGCGAGAAGACCGCGGCCGCGATCAGGCGTTTCAACGAGCCGATCTACATCGGCATGACGGCCACCGACCAGCTGCTGGCCAAGCACGTCGGCGACGTGTTCCCGGCCGAGGTGGCCGACTTCCCGCTGGCCGAGGCCGTGCGCCGGGGCGTGGTGGCGCCGCTGCGCTGCATCCGTGTGCGCCCCATCACGTCGCTGCGCCAGGTCGAGGTGGTCGGCGGCGACTTCGACCAGGGCCAGCTGGCCGCGGCACTCGACCTCGACCCGTTCAACATGGCCGCCGCAGACCTGTACCAGAGCCGCTTCGGCGACACGCCCGGGATCGTCTACGCAGCCGGTGTCGAGCACGCCGAGCGCGTGGCGATGGCGATGCGGGCGATCGGGCTGAGCGCCAAGGCGGTCTCGGGGCGCACGCCGCCCCGCGAGCTGGCCGAGACCCTGGCGGCCTACGAGCGCGGCGAGATCAACGTCCTGGTCAACGCCCAGATCCTGGCCGAGGGCTGGAACGCGCCCCGGGCGACCGTGTGCATGCATCTCGCCCCGACCGCCAGCCGCCGCGTGTACCAGCAGCGCGTCGGGCGCATCATGCGCCTGCACCGGCGCAAGGAGGCGGGCATCGTCGTCGACTTCGCCGAGGTGGGGGCGCCGCACTCCGAGCGCGTGGTCACCCTGCACTCGCTGCTCGACGTGGACGCCTACCGGCCAGGAGGGCTCGTCACACCGCCGCCTCCCAGGCGCCGGCGC
>DATCPV010000116.1:0-4497 GCA_036569885.1 Gaiellales bacterium
GTGCGCCCGCCGCCTGAGACCTCGCCGCCCAGGAACAGCGGCAGGCTGGCGCATGTGAAGACCAGCGCCACGTTGCCGATCCCGCGGGCGACGGACTGCCCTTGTGAGTGCGGCGTGAAGGCCGCGGGGTGGATCCCGGTGTGATTGGCGATCACCGCGGCCAGGACGAGCGTCAGGACGACCTGCACCACGGCCGTGATCGCCACCAGGATGATGGCCAGGCGCTCGCCCTGGATCAGCAGGAGCGAGATCGCGACCGGCACCGCCAGCTCGAGCAGCGTCTGGTGGCGGCCCACGGCCGGGAAGGATTCCGGCATCTGCTCGTACACCAGGTAGGTGACCGTGAACGGCAGGTAGAGGAAGTAGCTGAACGTCCAGATGCACCCCTGCACCAGCGCCACCCTGCGCCCGGCCGCACGCTCGACGAAGGCATACAGGCCCCCGTCCGAGGCGATCTCCTCGGAGTACCGCCACCAGATCAGAAGTGGCGCCCCAAAGAGCGCCGCGCCGGCCAGCACCGTCAGGCCCATCGCCGGGATCGCAGGCCCGCCGACCGCGTCGGGAAGGATGCCGGCCGCCAGGGCGAGCGGCCCGCCGACGCAGCTCAGGGCGAAGCCGGCGAAGAGCGCGGTCGGCAGAGAACCACGCTCATTCACCGGCGTTCGCCCGGCTGCCGCAGACCGGCGTGAGGGTGCGGCTCAGCTCCAGCCGCCGCCGCTGCTGCTGCCGCCGCCTCCAGCCGACGAGGACGTGCCTCCGCCGCCGGAGCCGCCGCCAGAGCCAACCGTGATGTGGGTGTCCATCCCGAGCGCCTTGTGGCCCGGCACGGAGCAGTAGAGGTCGTAGGTGCCGTTGGACAGCGTGACCGTCAGGTTCTTCTTTCCGGGTCCGAAGATCGGGGTGCCCTGGGTGCTGACGCCGGGGCCGTTGACGGTCAGGTCGTGCGACGAGGGGCCCTGATTGGTGACCACGAACGTGTAGGTGCCGGCCTTGAACTTCGTGCCGGGCGCGACCGTGATCGAGAAATCCTTCAGGGTGACATCGACCGGCGTTCCCGAAACCGCCGGAGTGCTGCTGCCGCCCGCGGGGGCGGATGGGGTTGAGTTGGACGAGGCCGGCGAGGAAGAACTGCCGCAGGCGGCCAGGACGAGGGTGAGGGCGGCGGCGGCGGCCGCAAGGCGTAGGCTTCTCATGTGGCGATGTACGCCTCCAGACGGAGATCGGATTTGACCGGTATGAATCTTGTCACGAACGGCGAAACGGGGTTTCCGCGAACGTGGTTGTTCGATTTTGACGGCACGCTGGTGGATTCGGTGGCGCTGATCCTCGACTCGTTCCGGCACGCTACCGCCATGGTGCTGGGCTCCGTGCCGGACGATCGCGTGCTGATGGCCGGGGTCGGGACGCCGCTTCGCGAGCAGATGCGGGGCTTCGACCCCGACCGCGCCGACGAGCTGACGGCGGTCTACCGGGAGCACAACACGCTCCGCCACGCCGATCTGCTCCGGCCGTATCCCGGCGTCGATGCGATGCTCGCGGGCCTGCGCCTGCGCGGATGCCGGCTCGGCATCGTCACGTCGAAGATGCGCGACGCGGTGGAGCTCGGCATGCGGTATGTCCCGCTCGGCGACTTCGACGTGGTCGTGACCTGCGACGACACCGACCGCCACAAGCCCGCCCCGGCCCCGGTGCTGCATGCCCTCGCCCAGCTCGACGCGCCGGCCGCAGGTGCCGTGTACGTGGGCGACGCGCCGTACGACGTGCGCGCGGGCCGCGGGGCGGGCGTTGCCACGGCGGCGGCGATGTGGGGCAACACGTTCCCGGCGGACGTCCTGCGGGCCGAGCGGCCCGACCGCGAACTGGCGCGGCCCGAGGAGGCGTTGCGGTGGTGACCACGGAGGCGCGCGTCGCCGAGCTGCGGCGCCTGATCGACGACGCCAATCACCGCTATCACGTGCTCGACGCCCCCACGGTGGACGACGGCGAGTACGACGGCTGGGTGCGCGAGCTGCGCGGGCTCGAGGAGGAGCACCCCGATCTGGTCACTCCCGAATCGCCGACCCAGCGCGTCGGCGGCACGCCCTCGACCCAGTTCGCCCAGGTCGAGCACCCCCAGCCGATGCTCTCGCTCGCAAACGCGCGCAGCGACGACGAGTACCGGGCCTGGGTCGAGCGGGTGCGGAAGCTGCTCGACGGGGAGCCCTTCCAGCTCGTGACCGAGCCCAAGATCGACGGCCTGGCCATCTCGCTCATCTACGAGCGCGGCGTCTTCGTGCGCGGAGCGACGCGCGGCAATGGCGTCATCGGCGAGGACGTGACCGCGAACCTGCGCACCGTCCGCGCCATTCCGCTCGGCCTCGGCGATGACGGCGAGCCGCCGGCGGTCGTCGAGGTGCGGGGCGAGGTGTACCTGCCGCTGCAGGGGTTCGCACGCGTGAACGAGGAGCAGGTCGCCGCCGGCGCAAAGCCGTTCATGAACCCGCGCAACTCGGCCGCGGGCTCGCTGCGGCAGAAGGACCCGAGCGTGACCGCGCGCCGGCCGCTCTCGCTCTGGGCCTACGCGATCGGCCACAGCAAAGGGCTCGAGCTTCGGTCGCACTGGGAGGCGCTCGAATGGATGCGGGCGCACCGCTTCCCCGTCAGCCCCGACGTGCGGCTGCACGACGATCCGGACGAGGCGCTGGCCGCCTGCCACGAGTGGGAGCAGCGGCGGGGGGAGCTGCCCTTCGACGTCGACGGCGCGGTGGTCAAGGTGTCGTCGTTCGATCAGCAGCGGCGGCTGGGGTCGGTCGGCCGCGACCCGCGCTGGGCGGTCGCCTTCAAGTTCCCGCCGACGACGGCGATCACGACCCTCCTGCACATCGGCGTCAACGTCGGCCGCACGGGCGCGCTCAACCCGTATGCCGTGCTCGAGCCGGTGATGGTAGGCGGCGTGACCGTCTCGCTGGCGACGCTGCACAACGAGGACGACATCCGCCGCAAGGACATCCGCGAGGGCGACCGGGTGATCCTGCAGCGGGCCGGCGACGTGATCCCGCAGGTCGTGGGGCCGGCGCCCGAGCAGACGGGGAAGCGGGGCCCCGTGTGGTCGATGCCCGAGCGCTGTCCGGTGTGCGACACGCCGGTCGTGCGGGCCGAGGGGGAGGTCAGGCACTACTGCCCGAACCGCGCCTGTCCGTCGCGCGGCCTCGAGGGCCTCAAGCATTTCGTCTCGCGCGGGGCGATGGACATCGACGGCGTCGGCGAGAAGCTCGTCGCGAAGCTCGTGCAGGAGGGGCTGGTCGCCCAGCCCCAGGACATCTACAAGCTGACCCTCGAACAGCTGCTCGACCTCGAGGGCTTCCAGCAGCGCTCGGCCGAGAACGTCATCGCGGCGATCGAGACGTCCAAGGCCCAGCCATTCGGGCGGGTGCTGTTCGCGCTCGGGATCACGCACGTCGGCTCGGTCACCGCGCAGGCGCTCGCCGATGGCTTCGGCGCGATGGATGCCCTGCGAAGCGCGACGCCCGAGGAGATCGCCGAGGTCGAGGGCGTGGGGCCGGTGATCGCCGAGCAGGTGGCGGGCTGGTTCCTCGACCCCGAGCATGCGCATATCGTCGACGAGCTCGCCGCGGCGGGCCTGCGCATGGAGGGCCCGCGCCGCGCCCAGGCCCCGGTGGGCCCGCTGGCCGGAAAGACGTTCGTGGTCACCGGCTCGCTGGACGGCTTCACGCGCGAGAGCATCGCCGAGCATCTGGCCGGGCTCGGGGCGAAGGTGACCAACACCATCTCGGCCAACACCGACTATCTGCTCGCGGGCACGGGCGGCGGCTCCAAGCGGGCCAAGGCCGAAGAGCTCGGGGTGCCGGTGATCTCCGAGGCGGATCTGGAGCGGCTAACCGCGGGGTGAGGAGCCGGCCAGGAGCTGCACGATCCGGTCCTGGAGCACGTGTGCCGCGGGCACGTCGATGTGGCGCTTGTTCATCAGGATCGAGAATGCCAGGTGGCGGCCGTTGCGGGTGGTGACGTAGCCCGACAGCGCGGACGCGCCGTCGAGGGTGCCGGTCTTGGCGAGCGCGTTTCGGTACGCCGGCCCCGACCGCATTCGGTTGTCGAGCGTGCCGCTGACGCCGGCCAGGGGCAGTGCGTGGCGGTAGAACCACCCGTACGGCTGCACCGCCGCGTGCCGCAGGATGCCGACGATCTGGCGGGCCGACAACCGGTCGCTCTTGGACAGCCCGGATCCGTCGAACAGGTGGGCGCCGGCCAGATCGATGCCGAGCCCTCGCAGGTAGTTGCGCGTGATCGTGGTGCCCGCGCGCGTGCTGCCGCGCTTGCCGGCACCGACGGCGAGGTCCTTGGTGAGCGTCTCGGCGAAGAAGTTGTCCGAGACCTGGTCCATCTCGTACACGAGCCTGTGCATCGTCGGTGAGGGGTCTGATGTCACACGCCGCGCCGATGCCGGGTGGACACCCGTGTGCGCACCGTGGCCGATCGCGATGCCCTGCCGCTGCAGTG
>DATCPV010000117.1:0-9357 GCA_036569885.1 Gaiellales bacterium
AGACGCAGGCTTGTCGGAACAGCGCTCCTGTCAGTGCTTCGCGAGCTCACGGCGCGGGGCTCGGTGCTGATTGCGGTCGACGAGGGCCACGCGTTCGAGATGCTGCGCGCACATTCCCGCAGCACCAATCGCAAGCTGACGACGATCGCCGAAGCGGTGGTCGACGGGCATCGCCTGCTCCCGCGCGGTCCCGACCTGACCGAAGCGACCTAGCCACACCCGCCGCGCCTCAGCGTTTCGAGAAGGCACTCGGGCCCCGGCGTCGAAACCCGCCCGAGGGAATTCTGTCCGCCGGGAGGGGAGCGCGTCGATGATCAACCAGGCCAACACCGGTTTCATGCTGCTGGCTGCGAGCTTGGTGATGCTGATGACGCCGGGGCTCGCCTTCTTCTACGGCGGCCTGGTCGGCCGGTCGAACACCCTCACGATCATGATCCAGAGCTTCGCCTCGATGGGGATCACGACAGTGATGTGGTGGCTCGTCGGCTACTCGCTGTGCTTCAGCGGCGGCGCGGACGGGATCTACGGCAACTTCCACCTCGCCTTCCTGAAGGGGGTGACGCCGTCGTCGATGTACACGCCGTCGCACATCCCGCTGGTGGTGCTGATCGCCTACCAGATGATGTTCGCGATCATCACGCCCGCGCTGATAACCGGCGCGTTCACCAACCGGGTCACGTTCAAGTCCTATCTGATCTTCCTGGTGGTGTGGCAGCTCTTCGTCTACTACCCGTTCGTCCACATGATCTGGGGCAACGGGCTGCTCGCGCAGTGGGGCGTTCGCGACTTCGCCGGCGGCATCGTGGTGCACGCCTCGGCGGGGTGGGCGGCGCTGGCCTCCGTGCTCTACGTCGGCAGGCGCAAGATCGTGGACTCACCCCACAACATCCCGTTCATCGCGCTCGGCACCGGGCTTTTGTGGTTCGGCTGGTACGGCTTCAACGCCGGCAGCGAGCTCAAGGTCGATGACATCACGAGCACCGCCTTCCTGAACACCGACCTGGCCGCATCGTTCGCGGCCACCACGTGGCTCTTCGTCGAGTGGGGGCACGCCCGCAAGCCGCACTTCGTCGGCCTGCTGACCGGTGCCGTTGCGGGCCTCGCCACCATCACGCCCGCCGCGGGATACGTCCCGATCTACGCCTCGGTGATCATCGGCATCGCCGCCGGCCTCGTCTGCTACTACGCCGTCGCACTCAAGAACCGCCTGCACTGGGACGACGCGCTCGACGTGTGGGGAGTCCACGGGATGGGCGGCCTCCTGGGCATCATCCTGCTCGGCGTCTTCGCCAGCACGAGCATGAACCCGGCCGGCGGCGTCGGCCTGATCCACGGCAGCGGCTCGTTCTTCGGCAAGCAGGTGGTGGCGGGAGTGGGCTGCTCGGCCTACGCCTTCGCCTTTACCTGGATCATGCTCAAGGTGATCGACCAGATCACGCCCGTGCGTGTCGGGGAGGCGGCCGAGGGCGGCCTCGACGAGGCGATGCACGGCGAGTCGGCCTACCCTGACGCGCCGATGATCGGCGGCAGCGCGGCTCCAGTTCTATGAGATGACGCGGCGCTTGAAGTTGCGCGTGCCCGCCCACAGGAAGACCCCGCAGAACACGAGCAGCGCGGGGTAGACCGCCCAGAGCGACATGTGCGTGGACGATGTGAGCGCCGCGCGGAAGCCCTCGTTGATGTAGATGAGCGGGTTCACCAGGACGAGGATCTGGAGCCAGTGGACGCCGCCTGCGGTGACGGGGGAGAGCGTCGTCCAGGCGTAGTAGGTGCCGCCGAGAAACGTCAGCGGCAGGATGATGATTCCGAACAAGAGCGGCACCGTGCGCGGGTCGAAGATCGTGCCGAACGTCAGCCCGAGCGCCGAGCAGGTGATGCACGCGAGCGGCGTCAGCGTCACCAGCACCAGCCAGTGCACCTGCAGGTTGATGTGGATCCGGCTCGCGTGCACGACCGCCGCGATCGGAAACACGATGGCCGCGGCGAGCAGCCCCTGGATGGCGCCGAAGATGACCTTCTCGAGCGCGACCACCGACACCGGCAGCGGTGCGAGCACACGGTCTTCGATCTCCTTCGTATAGCCGAACTCCTGCACCATCGGCAGTGCGACCGCCTGGATGCCTTGAAACATGATCGAGAGTCCGACGACGCCGGCCACCAGGATCGTCGCAAACGCCGATTCACCCGCCGCGCCCCGGCCGGCGCCGACCCCGGTACCGATGGTCGGGAAGACGTACAGGAACACGAAGCAGAGAAGCAGCGGCTGGACGATCGTCCGCGGAACGAACTCGCGCAGGCGCTTCCTCAGCACGACGAGGTCGCGCAGGAGGAGCGCACCGAAGGCGACGCGGCTCGAGGTGAGCGTCGAGCGGGTGGCGAAGATCGTTCGGGGTGCGGCGGCGACGGCCATCAGTCGCGGAACTCCTTTCCGGTCAGCTTGATGAAGACGGTCTCGAGGGTGGGTGGTGCGATCTGGACGTCGCGGACGACGAACCCGGCGTCGTCCGCCGCTCCGATGACGCGCACGAGCACGCGGTCGGTTCCGCGCACGGCGAGCTGTACCGAGCCGTCGAGCGTGGTCACGGAGTCCACTCCTTCGACGGTCGCCTCGAGCCGCCGCGCCAGCTCGGCGAGATCGCCCTCGGCGTTGACGGTCACGATCGTGTCGGCGCCGACCGACCGCTTGAGCTCGTCCGGCGTGCCGAGCGCCAGGATCTTGCCGTGATCCATGATGCCGATGCGGTCGCAGAGCTGGTCGGCCTCCTCCATGTTGTGCGTCGTCAGTACAACGGTCTGGCCGGAGTGGTGCAGGCTGCCGACGATCTCCCAGAGCCCGATCCGGCTCTGCGGGTCGAGGCCCGCGGTGGGCTCGTCCAGGAAGAGGATCGCCGGGTTGTGCAGGATCGCGCGCGCGACCATCAGGCGCTGGGCGAGCCCGCCCGAGAGCGCCATCACGGGCGCCTTGGCGCGCTCGGTGAGGTGGAACTTGACGAGCAGGTCGTCGGCGGCGGCGCGCGACGCCGCGGCCCCCATCCCGAAGAAGCGGCCGTGGAAATACAGGTTCTCCCACACGGTGAGCGCTCGGTCGAGCGTGTTCGTCTGCGGGACGACGCCGATCAACTGCTTGGCGATCGCCGGGTGCGCGACGACATCGATGTCGTTGACGAACGCCCTTCCGGCGGTCGGGATCACGCGCGTCGTCAGCATGCTCGCGGTGGTGGTTTTGCCGGCGCCGTTGGGGCCGAGCAGCCCGAAGATCTCGCCCTCGGCGACGGTGAGGTTGAGCCCGTCGACCGCGGTGACGCCGCCAGGGTAGACCTTGGTTAGATCGACGGTGCGGATGACATCGGCCGGGGCGGTTCTGGCCGGTGAGGCGAGTGACACAGAGGCCTACGATACCGCGGCCCCCCTTCGCAGGCCGCGCTCAGGCGGAGGCGCCGCCGTCGACGACGAGCGTGTGGCCGGTGACATAGTCAGACGCCGCCGATGCGAGGTAGGCGACCGCCCCCTGCAGATCGCGGTCGCCGCCGAGCCGTCCCATCGGGATGCCGTCGATCAGGCGCTCGCCGGCACGCTCGAGCACCGGCCGCGAGAGGTCGCTCGGAAACCAGCCCGGGGCGATCGCATTCACGCCGATGCCGTGGCGGGCCCACTTCCAGGCCAGGTCGCGCGTGAACGCGATCACCGCGCCCTTCGTCGAGCTGTAGGCGATCGCGTCGAGCACCTCCGGCGGCTCGCCGCGAAGGCCGGTGACCGATGCGATGTTGACGATCTTCCCCGACCCCTGCTCGATCATCACCCTGCCGGCGGCCTGCGCGCACAGGAACACGCCGGTGAGGTTGACGTCGACCACCTTCCGCCAGCCGCGCAGGGGTGTGGTCTCGGCGGGGCCGCCCCAGGCGGTGCCGGCGTTGTTCACCAGGATGTCGATTTGGCCGTAGGCCGCCAGGGTGGCCGCCACCATCGCCTCGACCTCGTCGGGATCCGTGACGTCACAGCGCAGGCCGAGGCAGCGCCTGCCGTGGGCGCCCGACATCTCCTCTGCGACCTCGATGCAGCGCTCCTCGTTGCGCCCGCAAAGCACGAGGCTCGCGCCCAGTTCGGCCAGCGCATCGGCCATCTGCCTGCCGATGCCGGTGGCGCCGCCGGTGACGATCGCGGTCTTGCCGCTGAGGTCGAACAGGTCGAGTACCGTCACCGCGCACACCGCTCGCGCAGCACGTGCTTTTGCACCTTGCCGGTTGCAGTCTTGGGAAGCGCATCGACGAACTCCACCATCTTCGGCACCTTGTGCCGGGCCAGGCGCGTGCGGCCGTACTCACGGATGTCCTCCTCGGTGAGGTGCGCGCCGTTGCTCACGACCACATACGCCTTGGGCACCTCGCCCCAGACATCGTCCGGCACCGCGACCACGGCCACCTCGACGACATCCGGGTGTGCGGCCAGGCCGTGCTCGACCTCGATGCTCGAGATGTTCTCTCCGCCGGAGATGATCATGTCCTTGGCGCGGTCGCGGATCTCGACGTAGCCGTCGGGATGCATCACCCCGAGGTCGCCCGAGCGAAACCAGCCCCCGGCAAAGGCCGCCGCGGTCGCGGCCTCGTCGCGGTAGTAGCCGAGCGCGACGTTGTTTCCCCGCATGACGATCTCACCCATCGTCTCGCCGTCGGCGGGCACGTCGGTGAGGTCTTGGTCGACCACTCGTAGGGTCTCGCTGACGACGGTTGCGACCCCTTGGCGTGACCGCATGACCATGCGCTGCGGGGCGTCGAGCGCATCCCACGCGGGCTGCCAGGCGCACACGGCAATCGGCCCGTAGGTCTCGGTCAACCCGTAGAGGTGTGTGACCTGCATGCCGAGCTCCTCGACGACGTGCAGCAGGGCGGGCGACGGCGGCGCGCCCCCCACGAACACGCGCACCGGATGGGGCAGCCGAGTCGCGGCCGGATCGGCCGCGAGCATCGTGAGCACGGTTGGCGCGCCGCACAGATGGCTCACGTCCCCGGCCGCGAGCATCCCCCAGACCTTTCCGGCGTCGAACCGCGCCAGGCAGCGATGCTGCCCGCCCATCGCCGTCACCGCCCAGGTGAATGCCCATCCGTGGCAGTGGAACATCGGCAGCGTCCACAGGTAGGCGGTGCGGGTGTCGAGCTGCGCCTCTGCGATCACACCCAACGTGTGCAGATACGCGCCGCGGTGGGTGTACATGACGCCCTTGGGACGGCCCGTGGTGCCGCTCGTGTAGTTAACAGAGAGCAGATCGGTCTCGTCGGCCGGCCCGGTGATCGGTATCGGCCAGGCGGCCGCGAGCCGGTCGTCGTAGTCCGACCCGTCGCCCGGCCCCATCCGGGTCATGATCACCTGGGGCGGATGTGCCAGCGCTGTCACCGCCCCTGCCACCGTCGCCTCCAGACTCGGATGTGTCACCAGCAGCTTGGCACCGCAGTGATCGAGGATGTAGGCGAGCTCGGAAGCCGAGACGCGAACGTTGATCGGGACGAACACCGCCCGCGCCGCGGGGGCGGCGAAGTGCATCTCGAGCAGTTCCGGGACGTTGGGGAGCAGGGCGGCGACGCGGTCGCCCGGCTCGATGCCGCTCGCCTCGAGCCCACCCGCGACCCGGCTCACGCGGTCGTGAAGCTCACGATAGGTGATGCCCCAGTCGTCCCATCGCACCGCCGGCCGCTCGCCCCAGACGGATGCCGCGTGCAGGAGCGCGCTCAGGGGGGTGAGCGGTGAGTGGGATGCCGGCGGCGGCATGCGCAGGCCGATCCTACTCCGTGCCGTTTCGATACCGGCAGAGAGCGGCGACCGCCGATTCGAGCTTCGCGGGGACGCCGGTCTCCATGAGCCGCGCGAAGTCGTCGCTGCGTTCCCCGGCGAGATAGCGCTGGTACATGTTCTCGCAGAAGATCGCGGCTTTCCAATGGCCGAGAGCCTCGTACCAGGCGAGGTGCTCGACGGTCCGGCCGCTGCGTGCGGCGTAGTGGGCGGCGAGCTCGGGGCGGGTGGGAAACCCTGCCGCACGCGTGACCGGCGAGAGCTCGACGATGCCCTCACCGGGCGGCGCGTCCCGATCGGTGTACGCCGAGACGAGGTAGCCCAGATCGGCGAGCGGGTCGCCGATGGTGCCGAGCTCCCAGTCGAGGATCGCGGTGACGCGACCCGGCGCGTCGGCGGCGACCAGCAGGTTGCCCACCCGGTAGTCGCCGTGGACGATCGTGGCAGCGCCCGAGTCCGGCACGGTGGCGGCGAGGAGCGCTCCGACCTCGGCGACCTGCGGCAGGTCGCGCGTGCGGTTGACCTCCCAGAGGCCCATGAACCGGCGCACCTGGCGGGCGAGGTAGCCGGTGGGCCGACCGATCGACTCGAGGCCGGCGGCGCCGGGAGCGATGCCGTGCAGCTCGACCAGGGCATCGACGGCGTCGCGTCCCAGACGGGCGCGCTCGGCCGGAGTGTCGATCGCGGCCGGCAGGCTGGTGTCGAGCGCGAGGCCGTCGGCGAGCGTCATCAGGTAGAACGGCACTCCGAGCACGGCCGGATCGGCGCAGACGGCGAGCACCTCAGGCACGCGCGCACCGGCGCGGTGCAGCCCGGCGACGATCGTGCTCTCGCGCAGCATGTCGTGTGCCGACGGCGGCAGGGGCGGCGGCGGCGGCCGCCGCAGGACGAACCTCCGGTCGCCGCGCTCGACGAGGTAGGTCAGGTTGGAGTGGCCGTCGCCGAGCCGCTCGGCGTGGAGCGCGCCGTCCCCGATCCCGTGGCCGTCGCAGAACGCCGCGACTGCGGCGAGGTCGAGCCGCACAGCGCTACTCGAAGCTCCAGGCATCGCCCGCTCGATACGTCTCGAGGATCTTGCGTGCGACCACCATTCGATGCACCTCGTCGGGCCCGTCGTAGATACGGGCGAAGCGTGCGTTCGTATACATCTCCGCGAGCGGCGAGTCGCCGGAGACGCCGAGCGCTCCGTGGGTCTGGATGGCGCGGTCGATGACGTCATGCAACACCTGCGCCGAGAAGACCTTGAGCGCCGAGACCTCGACCCGCGCCTGTTCGCCGCGGTCGATCTTGTGCGCTGCATCGAGCGTCATCAGCCGGCACGCGCCGATCTCGGCGGCCGAGTCGGCGATCCACGTCTGAATCGTCTGCTTGTCGGCGAGCGGCCCGCCGAACGCGGATCGGCGCAGGCTGTACGAGCACATCAGGTCGAACGCCCGCTGCATCTGGCCGAGCCAGCGCATCGCGTGGTGGATGCGTCCGGGCCCGAGCCGCCGCTGAGCGATCGAAAACCCGTCGCCGCGCCCGCCGAGAAGGTTCCCGGCCGGGACGCGCACGTTTGCGAAGCGCACCTCGCTGTGCGAGTTCCAGCCGCGGCCGGTGTGCCCGAACACCGGAATGTTGCGCACGACCTCCACCCCCGGGGTGTCTGCCGGGACGACGATCAGCGACATGCGCCGATGCGGAGCCTCGCCGGGATCGGTCACCGCCATGACGATCCCGAACGCCGCCCCGTCGGCGCCGGTCGAAAACCACTTGCGACCGTCGATCACCCAATCGCCGCCGTCTTGCAGCGCCCGGCTCTCGAGCGTCGTGGGATCGGCGCCCGAGACGTCCGGCTCGGTCATGCCGAAGAACGAGCGCACCTCCCCGGCAACGAGCGGCGCAAGCCACCTGCGCCGCTGCTCCGGCGTTCCGAATGTGTGCAGGATTTCGCTGTTTCCGGCGTCCGGTGCCTGGCACCCGAACACGAGCTGGCCCCAGTGGCTGCGCCCGATCACCTCGTTCAGGAAGGCGTAGGAGAGGAATCCGCCTCCCGTGCCGCCGGCCTCAGGGCCGATGTGCGGCGCCCACAGCCCGGCCTCCTTCGACCGTTCCCGCAGGCTGGCGATGAGCGCATCCGACGTGTCGTCATCGGCCGCGAGCGCCCGCTCGTTGGGATAGACGTGCTCCTCCATGAACGCGGCGTAGCGGTCGCGGAAGGCCCGCAGCTCCGGCGTCACCGCGGGGAGGGCGTCGTCGTGCATCGCGGCGTGTATAGCACAGGGCGTCCCGGATAGACTCTGAAAAACCCCCGCAGTGACCGAAGGAGCGTTCATCTCGCTACCGAGCTACATCACGCAGAGCCCGACCGAGACGAGGAACCATGACAAGCGGGTGCGGTTCCGTCAGCGCAACGGATACCCCACCATCGAATCGGCGGTGCGCGCGATCGGCGGCACGCAGGGCGCCTCGACCCGGTGGAAGCTCGATGACCGGGTCAGGGCGGTCAGGCACGGGGGATGGGCTCACGGCCGCGTGGACTCCGTCCGCGCGGGTGGATTTCACATCCTGGTGGAGTTCGACGAGAAGGTGGATCGCTGGGCGAAGCACGGCCTCTTCGCCCCACACGAGCTGACGGCCGAGTAGGCGCGGCTTCGGAGATCCCCCCGGGGTGGCGAGGCGGTCCCCATGCGTTACGAACTCGGACTGCACGGGTAGAGCGGAGCCATGGCCGGGCGCGGGGCGCCGGCCGAGGGCGGCGCGGGATGAGACGATGGACGAGTGGAGAGCGTTCGGATTGACAAGTGGCTGTGGGCCGCGCGGTTCTTCAAGACCCGCGCCGCGGCGACCGAGGCCGTGCTCGGCGGCCGGGTGCGCCTGAACGGAGATCGTGTGAAACCGGCCAAGGACGTGCGCCGCGCGGACATCGTGGAGGTGCGCGTCGGCGAGGTGGCCTGGACGGTCGCAGTCAACGGGGTGGCCGACAAGCGCGGCTCCGCGCGGGTCGCCGCGACCCTCTACGAGGAGACCGCGGAGTCGGTCGCCGGGAGAGCGCGAGCGGCCGAAGCGCGCAAGCTCTCGCATCCACTCGGCGCCGATCTGGGCGGGCCGCGGCCGACGAAGCATGACCGGCGGCGGATCGAGGCTCTGCGCCGTGGGCGCGGGTGAACACGCGTCCGCTCCGGGTGCCGGTTCCCGGCTACGACCAGAACGCCTCCGACGCGGCCTGGTTGTAGTTGACCACCCAGGCCTCGGACACCTGGTCGCCACGGAAATGGAAGATGTGCACATAGTCCTGGTCGAGCGTCCGGCCCTCGCGAGCCGCGGTCTCATGGGCCAGGACGACGACGCTCTCGTCGCCCTCGAGGATCTCGGTGATCTCGACCCGGAATGTCCCACCGCTGTCCTGGAAGAGCCGGCCGAACTCTCCGATCACGTTCTCGATTCCCTCGAAATCGCCGGACTGCGGGCCCTGCCCGGGCGCGTGCCACACAACGTCGCCGGCGAGGATCGTGCGCATCGTGTCCATGTCGCCGCTCGCGAACGCGGCATAACCGCGCCGAACGAGGTCCGCCCGCGGGCTGGGTCCTGCTGAGC
>DATCPV010000118.1:0-1623 GCA_036569885.1 Gaiellales bacterium
GTCCACGAGCCCAGGTGGTACAGGATGGTGGCGTCGATCCCGAGCGACATGCTCCGGTGCAGCCGGTTGTAGATCACGGCCGAGACCTTGGCCCGGTCGCCGGGCACCCTGGCCTCGCGCTCGATCATGGATGCGATCCGCAGGACGTCGTACGGGGTCAGGTTCTTCGAGCGGGCGTAGCTCATGTTCACCTGTGCAAAGGCCGCCCGGAACGCCTCCAGCTGCTGCGAGACGAGCGTCGAGGGCGCCTCGTGCGGGCGCACCTGGTAGGTCGCCGGGAACATGAACCCCTCCATGTTCACGTGGTGGCCGAAGCCGGCCGGGGGCACGGCGGCGCGCGCAGCCTTGGCGTAGGCCGACGGGCTGATCCCGACCTGTTTCAGCCGCGCCTCGATGTCGGTCAGGCGGAACCCCTCGGGGATCAGCAGGCTTGTGTAGCCGGCCGCCGGCCCGGCGTCGAGGCGCGCGACGATCGTGCTGTAGCCCGTGCCGGCCTGGAACGTGTACGTCCCGGCCTTGAAGTCCGACCCCTCCGACTGGGCCTTCACGTAGCCGCTGAACCGGCCGGCGTCGGCGATGATCCCGCGGTCCTGCAGGATTTCGCCGATCGCGGCGGCATCGTCGCCGGCCGGGATCACGATGGCGATCTGGCGCCCGTGCGGGTTGGCAGCTGGGGCGGTCGCCGTGCCCGAGCCGCACCCGGCGGCGGCCGCCGCCAAAACGACGAAGACAGCTAGCCGGCGAGCCGGCGCAGATACCCCTCCAGCAGGTGGGCGGCCGCCACCGCGTCGTCCCCCCCGCGGGGGCCGCTGCGGTCGCGGGTTGCCATCGCCGTCGTGAACCGTTCGTCGTACGTCTCGATCGGGATCGGGCATCGAGCCTCCAACTCGTGGATGAAGTCGAGCGTCTCGGCGGCCTGCCGGCCGTGCTCTCCCCTCAGTGTCAGGGGCATCCCTACCACGATCCGGTCGGGATCGAGTTCGGTGATCCGCTCGAGCATTCTGCCCATGCCTGCCTCCGACCGCACCCGCTCGACCACCGCCACGGGACGGGCCAGCACTCCTGTCTCATCGCTCACGGCAATGCCGGTGCGGGCGCGGCCGTAGTCGACCGCGAGCACCTTCACTCCGAAGTTCCCTGCAATTGCTCACGAATCCTGTCAACCGCCGCATGCACCGCCGCGTCGAGCTGCGAGGCGTCCGAGCCGCCGGCGCGCGCGAGCGCCGGCCGGCCGCCGCCGCCACCGGAGACGATCGGCGCCACCGCGCGGATGATGTCGACGGCCGAGAGGCCCCGCGCCTGCACCGCCGGATCGAAGCTGGCCAGCAGATGCGCCTTGCCGCCGGCATTTCCGCCCAGCACGGCGGCGGCGGGCGAGAGCTTGGCACGCACGCGGTCGGACAGGTGCAGCAGCTGGTCGGCGTCGGCGCCCTCGACCACGTCGGCGACGATCCACACGCCCGACTCCTCGGAGGCGCCGTCGATCAGCCCGGTGTCCGCGCCGTTTGGAGAGGTCGGCGCCGGCTCGGCCCTGCCCGCGCGCTTGAGCTCGGCCTCAAGCTCCCCCACCCGCCCGCGCAACTCCGCGGCCTCAGCAGCCTCCCGGCGCAGGTGCTCGAGCGC
>DATCPV010000119.1:0-17182 GCA_036569885.1 Gaiellales bacterium
TCACGAACCCGGCCATCATGCTCCAGCCCGTCTCGCGCACCTTCCACGGCCGCGACGTGTTCGCTCCCGCCGCGGCCCGGCTGGCGGCCGGAATGCCGCTCAGCGAGCTCGGGCCGGCCATCGACCCGGTCGATCTCGTGCGCCGGGCGGCGCCCGACCACCACCTCGAGGGCACCCGCCTGTACGCATCCGTCCAGCATGTCGACCGGTTCGGCAACATCCAGCTCGCGGTGACGGCGGCCGAGCTCGACGGCCTCTACCGGCTGGGCGGCGTGGCCGAGATCGACACCGGCGACGACCGCTACTACGCCCGCTGCGCAGACACGTTCGCCGACGTGGGAGCGGGCGAATTCGTCCTCTACGAGGACTCGGTCGGGTTGCTCTCGTTCGCGCTCAACCAGGGCAGCGCGGCCGAGCTGACGGCGATCGAGGTCGGCGGCCAGATCGTCGTCGACCTGGCACCGGATCTGACCGGAAATCCGACTTGACGGCGGCCCGGAAACGTGGTCTGATGCAGGTGATCGCAACGGCCTTCGTGGAGCGGTAGCACCGTCCCGGAGGCCGTTGCTGCGAGGCCGCGTAGAATGACCGCCGTCCGGCGAGGTAGCTCAGTTGGTAGAGCACGCGACTGAAAATCGCGGTGTCGCCAGTTCGATCCTGGCCCTCGCCATTCGAATGGTTGACGCGGAAGCAGGCGACACGGACCTCGGTCGTGTGGTGGAGGATCTGCGCGAACAGCAGCGCGCGATTGGGGCCGTCCTTCGCGCGGTCGCGGGCTCTGCAGGACTTCAGCCGGTGCTCGATGAGGTGGTCGAGTCGTGCAGGCGACTGTGCGGTGCCGACAACGGAGCGCTGTGGCTCCTTGAGGATGGGTTCCTCCATTCGGTCGCGCACGGAGGGGAACCCGAAGGGGCTGAATACGACGCTCAGCATCCACATGCCGTCGATCGGACGACGGCGGCCGGCCGGACGGCCGTCGAGCGTGCGTCCGTCCACATCCCGGACATCCTGGCCGACCCGGAGTATTTCTATCCCGGGCCGCGCGCATACCGTGCGATGCTTGGCGTGCCGGTGATCGTCGAGGGCGAGCTGATGGGCGTCGTGGTCGTGGTGCGCCGTGAGCCGCAGCCCTTCACCGGCGACCACATCGCGCTTGTGGAGACATTCGCGGACCAGGCAGCGATCGCACTCAGGACTGCGCGCTTGATGGAATCGGTCGAGCGACAACGCGCAGAACTCGCTCGGTTCGTCTCTCCGCAGGTGGCGGAGCTGATCACCAGCAAGGACGGCGAGCGACTGCTGGCCGGACACCGCGCCTACGTCACCTGCCTCTTCTGTGATCTGCGTGGCTTCACCGCGTTCGTCGAAACGGCTGCGCCCGAGGAGTTGTTCGACGTGCTGCGCCAGTATCACATCCTGCTTGGCAGTCTGATCACAAAGCACAGTGGGACGCTCGAACATTTCGCGGGAGATGGGCTACTCGTGTTCTTCAATGACCCTGTCTCCGTCGACCATCACGAGCTGCTGGCCATCCGGCTTGCGCTCGCCGCTCAGGAGGGATTCGCTCGGCTGGCGGATGGTTGGCGAAAGCGGGGAACAGAACTGGGGCTCGGAATCGGAATCGAAGCGGGTTATGCGACCCTTGGCCGTATCGGCTTCGAAGGTCGTCACGACTACGCGGCGCTCGGGCCGGTCGCAAACCTCGCGTCGCGGCTCAGCACCCACGCGGCCGCGGGGCAGACCCTCATCGGCCAGCGCGTGTTCGCAGCAGTCGAGGAAACCGTCGAGACCGAGCATGTGGGCAGTCTCGATCTGAAGGGATTCGGTCGCCCCATCGCCGCCTACGAGGTCAAGGGGTTGCGTTAGGCCCCTCACCTCAGCCGGCGCGTCCATATGGACACGCCGCCCGGCGGCCCACCGGAGAGCTCCCAACAGACAGGACACTCGCGGACGCGTGCGCACGCCGCGTCACCCGTATTGGGGATCTTTCCCCTGCACTCGCTCAATTCGCAGGGACGGTTCCTACGCCGCGGCGGTGCGGGAGCCGACCTCTCCGGCAAGCGCGGCGACCACGTGCGGGTCGTAGATCCGGCCGGCCGAAAGGCGGACGCGATCGAGGCTCTCGGCATCGCTCAACAAGCCGCCGTAGGGCCGCTCCTGCGTCATGGCCAGGTACGACTCGACCGCGAGCAGGATGCGGGCGCCCAGAGGGATGCGGTCGGCGCGAAGCCCGTGGGGGTAGCCCGAGCCGTCCAGGTGCTCGTGGCTCGCGCGCACCGTCGCGCGCACGTCCGCCAGCTCGGGATCGAGCATGTCCGCGGAGCGCTCGGGGTGCATCCGGATGACCTCCCACTCGTCGTCGTCCAGCGGGCCGTCCTTGGTGATGATCTCGTCGGGCACGGTGGTCATGCCGATGTCGCGCACGCGGGCGGCGGTGATGAGGTCGTCCAGCTGCTGGGAGTCCATCCCCAGCCGTTGCCCTACGGCGGCCACGAGCCGCTCGAGCTCGGACTCGGCGTCGCCGTCCGCGGCGTCCACCGGGCCGGGTTTCGGTGCGGCCACGGGGCCGACCGCCCCGAGCCGGTCGAGCCGCGAGAGCACGAAGGAGCCGGGGATCCACGCCTCGCGGGCGGCACTTGTGAAGGCGAACCGCAGCTGCCGGTCGACATCGATCACGAACAGGCCTCCGAGCCTGCGGGTGCGCCCGATCCGCTTGTACACCAGCCCGAGGGCGGCGAAGGCCTCGCCGGTGGGATCCTGCAGCCAGGTGGCGCCGCCCGCCGCGGCGAGCCCGCTTCCGAGCACCGACGCCCCGGGCGAGATGACCACCAGCCGGCCGGTGCCGCCCAGCCGGTCGGCGAGATCGGTCAGCATCGCGGCGCGCGGGTCGTTGTCGCCGTCGGCCTCGACCGCCGCCAGCACCACAGGGCCGCGGTAGATCAGCTCATCGACCTCGACCCGCTCGCCACTGGCAGCGGTCAGGGCAAATGCGGGCAGTTGCTCATCAAGCTGCGGCATCGTTTGTGCCGTCATACCGCTCCGCCGTCTCGGTCTGGGCCGAGAAGGCGTCGCCCTCGGCGGAGTCCGGGAGGGGCTCCACCCCGTACACCTCGGGGGTGCTGGCTTCCGGCTCCAGGGGCGTCGGGGCAGGGTCGGCGACGGTCAGGCTTGCCCGCGCCTGCTCGAGGGATGCGAGCACCTGCGTCTGCACGCGGGCGGCGCTGGCCGCAACCTGCTCGGCCTCCTGGCGCTTGCTCTCGGCCTCGGCGATCAGCTCGGCGACCCGGGCCTGGGCCTGGGCGTCGCGGTCGGCGAGGGACTGCTCGAAGCGCTCGCGGTCGGCCTGCAGCTCGCTCTGGAACCGAACGCGCATGGCGTCGCCGTCGCGCTTGGCCTCGGCCAGCATGCTCTCGGCCCGGGTGCGCGTCTCGTCGAGGTGGGCCCGAGCGGCCTCTGCGGCCTCATCAAGCAGCCGCTCGCGCTCGCGCAGGAGCTGTTCGGTCTCGGCCTCGGTGGCAGCGGTGAGTGCGGCCAGCTCGTTGGCCACGAATGCGTCCATGGCCCCGATGGTGCGCTCGATGGTCTGGCGCAGCCCGTCGACGTCGGGGGACTCGTGGTGCGCCTCGAGCGCCTCTTCGAGCTGAGTCTGCGGCTCGGGCTGTACGTGGACCTGGGGCTGCTCGGCGATGCTGACGCTGCTCGCCGCGCCTTCGGCAAGGCGGTCGGCGAGGTCGGCCAGGAAGCGGTCGACCTCCTCCGGGTTGTAACCGGTGGGCGTGAGCGAGAACGACGCATTACGAATGCTCGCGAGATCGATCATTGGATGGGCTCCTCGGGACGGGCGACTGGGACGAGGGGGGCGTCCTTCCCAGTTATCGGGGCCTGGGGGCCGTACCTTTAGCCCCGTGCTCTGACCCGCCTGCTCGGATAGGCTTGCGGGCCGTGACCGACCCCGCCGATTCCGCGCGCCGGATCGCCGTCATCGGTGCGGCACTCGATCTCGGGTCCGGCCGGCGCGGCGTCGACATGGGCCCGTCCGCGATCCGCTACGCCCAGCTGAGCGAGCAGGTGAGCGCGCTCGGATATGTGATCGACGACCACGGCAACGTGCATACGAGCCTGGCCGAGGCGCTCGACGAGGGCGATCACGAGGCGCGCTATTGGCATGCGATCAAGTCGACCTGCGAGCAGCTTGCGCAGGAGGTGGTGAGGGCCGTCGGGGCGGGCGAGCTGCCGCTCGTGCTGGGCGGCGACCACGCGATCGCCGTCGGTTCTCTGGGCGGCCTGGCCGCGGCACATGGAGGGCCTGGCGGCGTGATCTGGTTCGACGCCCACACCGACATGAACACGCCGCAGACGTCCCCGACGGGCAACGTCCACGGCATGCCGCTCGCGATCGCGCTGCGCCTGACCAACGACCCGCGCTTCCGCAGCGACGCCTGGCCGGTGCCGATGGTGATCGAGGACCACACCGTGCTGATCGGGGTGCGCAGCGTCGACGAGGGCGAGAAGCGGCGGCTGCGCGAGCTCGGCGTCCACGTCTTCACGATGTACGACATCGACCGCCGGGGGATCGGCCCGATCGTCGAGGAGGCGGTCGCGCTCGCGTCGGGCGGCGCGTTCATGCATGTCTCGCTCGACATGGATGTCGTCGACCCCGAACAGGCTCCGGGGGTGGGCACGCCGGTGCGCGGCGGGATCACCTACCGCGAGGCGCACCTCGGTATGGAGATCCTGGCCAAGCAGGGAGTGGTGTCGTCGCTCGAGGTCGTCGAGGTCAACCCGGTGCTCGACGAGCGCAATGCGACCGCGAGCCTCGCAGTCGAATTGGTGTGCTCGGCCCTCGGCGCCCGCATCCTCTAGCCCTCAACGGTTGTATGGGGACTGTCCCCGGTTCGAAGGTTGAACGACTCATCGCGCCCCGACCCGCAACAAGAGCGTGACAACTTCCGCACGCGCCTCAACCGGGGACTGTCCCCGGTTTTGCGCCCTACTTGTCGGAGTCGGGGAGGTAGCGGCGGCCGACCAGGCTGTCGGGCAGGTGCTGCTGGGCGACCTCGCCGCCGGGGAAGTCGTGCGGATACTGGTAGCCGACCCCGCGGCCGAGCTTTTGGGCGCCCTTGTAGCTCGCGTCGCGCAGGGCCGCCGGCGGGGGTTGGCTGCCGTGGTCGCGCACCTCGGCCATGGCGGCGTCGATGCCGAGGTACGCGGCGTTCGACTTGGGTGCGCGGGCGAGGTACACCACCGCCTGGGCCAGGTTGATCCGGCACTCCGGCAGCCCCACGAACTCCACCGCCCGCGCCGCCGCCACCGCCAGCTGCAGCGCCTGCGGGTCGGCGTTGCCGACGTCCTCCGAGGCGAACACGATCATCCGCCGGGCGATGAACTTCGGATCCTCGCCGGCGGTGATCATCACCGCCATGTAGTAGAGAGCGGCGTCGGGGTCGGAGCCGCGCATGCTCTTGATGAAGGCCGAGATCGTGTCGTAGTGGCGATCGCCGTTCTTGTCGTACACGAGCGGCTGTTTCCGGGCGGCGTCGCGGACGTGCTCGGCGGTGATCGGGCCTCCGGCGGCGGTCGCGGCGGCCGCGTCGAGGACGTTGAGGACGTTGCGGGCGTCGCCGCCGGCGGCCTGGACGATCTGCTCGCGCAGCTCGTCGGTCAGCGACACCTCGAGCGCCTCCTCGCCCCGGCGCACGATCGCCTCGAGATCGGCGGGCTCGAGCGAGCCGAGCTCGAACAGCTGGCAGCGGCTGAGCAGGGCGGAGTTGACCTCGAAGTACGGGTTCTCCGTGGTCGCGCCGATCAGGGTCACCAGCCCCGACTCGACCGCGGGCAGGAGCGCATCCTGCTGGCCCTTGTTGAAGCGGTGGATCTCGTCGAGGAACAGGATCGTGCGCTGGCCGTTTCCGCCCAGCCGGTCGTGCGCCTCCGCCAGCACGCGGCGAACGTCGGCGACCCCGACCTGCACGGCCGAGAGCTCCTCGAAGTGGGCCTGGGTGGTCGACGCGACGATGCGGGCGAGCGTTGTCTTGCCGCTGCCGGGCGGGCCGAAGAAGATCATCGACGGCACCCGGTCGGATGCGATCGCGCGCCGCAGCGCGCTGTCGGCACCCACCACGTCGGCCTGGCCGACGAACTCGTCCAGGGTGTGTGGCCGCAGCCGCTGCGCCAGCGGCGCGACCGCCTCGAGGCGCACGTCGGCCGAGTCGGAGAACAGGTCGCGGGGCATGACGGCAACCCTACTCCCCGTCACCGCGTGTTCGTGTAGCGTGCCGGGGTGCTCGAGTCTGACCTGCGCACGGAGGCGGCGCGTCTCCTCGCCGAGCTGATCCGCATCGACACCACGAATCCGCCGGGCAACGAGACGCCTGCCGCGGAGCACCTGGCCGGCTATCTGGCCGGCGCGGGAGTGGAGTCCGACCTGCGCGGACGCACGTCGGAACGCGCCAACCTGGTCGCGCGCCTGCCCGGCCGCGGCGACGGTCCGACGCTGATGCTGCTGGGACATACCGATGTCGTGCTCGCCGATCCCGACGAGTGGACGGTGCCGCCCTTCGCGGGCCTCGACCGGGACGGTCAGGTCTGGGGCCGGGGCGCTCTGGACATGAAGGGTCAGGTCGCGGCCGAGGCGGTCGCGGTGGCAACGCTCGCCCGCGAGGGCTGGGCGGGCGAGGGCGATCTGATCTACTGCGCGGTCGCCGACGAGGAGGTGGGCGACGGCTACGGACTGCCATGGATGATCGAGCACCACCCCGACCTCGTCCGCGCCGACTACGTGATCAACGAGGGCGGCGGCGAGCGGATCGTGCACGGGGGCCGCGTCGCCTACACGGTGGGCGTGGGCGAGAAGCAGTGCTCCGCGTTCTCGGTGACCACTCGCGGCAGGAGCGGCCACGCGTCGCTGCCCGGCGCGTCGGACAACGCGCTTCTCAAGCTCATCCCGGTGCTCGAGCGGATCAGCCGCATGACCGGCCCGACTCGCGACCTGCCCGAGCTGCACGCGTTCCTGCGCTCGATCGGGGCCGAGGGGGCAGACCCGCGCCGGCTGATGGAGGACTCACGGGCGCAGAATCCCGCATTGGCCGAGATCATCGAGCCGATGCTGGGCGCGACCCTCGCCCCGACCGGCGTCTCGGCGAGCACCAGGATCAACGTCATCCCCGGCCGCGCGCAGATGCGCTGCGACTGCCGCATCCTGCCCGGCATGAACCAGGCCGAGATCGAGACGGCCGTGCGCGAGGCGCTGGCTGGGCTCGAGTACGAGTTCGAGTTCATCGAGCGCGACGGCGGCACCATGTCTTCGCCCGGCACGCCGCTCTTCGCCGCCATCGAGGACTTTCTGCCCGAGATCGAGCCGGGGTCGACCGCCGCCCCGGTGATCGGCTCGGGGTTCACCGACAGTCACTGGATGCGGCAGAGCTTCGGCTCGGTGGCCTACGGGTTCATGCCGGCCCGCACCGACCCGTTCGACGCCGGTGCCCTGGTGCACTCGGCCGACGAGCGCATTCCCCAGGACGACCTGGAGCTCGCGGTACGCTTCTTCCTCCATCTCTGCAGGGAGATCGGAGGCGAAGGATGAGCCCCGAAGGCGAGAAGGTGCGCCTGGGCGGCATGGCGCTCCAGAACGGCATCATGGTGCACAGCTACACCCACTGGGCGGCGGCGGTGCGCGGCGAGGACGGCCACGTCAAGCTCGCGTCTGGCGAGAAGCCCGACCTGCCGGCGATCGTCACGGGGACGCCCATCCTGCGCGGCGTCGCCCGGATGGCCGAGGTCGCCTACCTCCTGCCGCTGATCCGGCGCCGGCTGCCGGATGCGCGGCTGCCGATGGAGTCGCCCGGGATGGGCGCCGCCCTCGTGGGCTCGGCCGTCCTCGCCCAGGTCATCCGCCGCACCCGGTTGCACCCGGCCGCGATCGAGATGGTGACGGCCGGAGCCGCCCTGTTCCCGGCGGTGATGGCGCTGCGCGGATCGCGCATCGCCGGCTACCACGGCGCGGAGCACAAGGCCATCGGGGGCTACGAGCACGACGGCGCGCCGGTGGACATCGCCAAGGAGCACGAGCGCTGCGGCTCGCACATGGTCGGCCCGCTGATCGCGGCCACCACCGTCGGCAACCTGTTCGTCTCGCGGCTGCCGGCCTCGCGCCGCGGCCCGGCCCGGCTGGCGGTCGGCGTCGCCGCGATGGGCGCGGCCACCGAGGCGTTCGCCTGGATGACGCGCCACCGCGACCACCCGCTGGCCCGGGCGATGCAGCGGCCCGGCTACGTACTGCAGCGGCACGCCGCGACCCGCGAGCCCAGCGCCGCCGAGCTCGAGGTGGCCCAGGCCGCCCTGGACGAGGTGCTCCGGCTCGAGGGCGCCGCGGCGCCCTCGGCCGAAAGCATCTAATCCTCGCTCACCTCACCCGCAGCTCGGGGTGGGCCGGATCTTGCTGACGAACGCGCCGATCGTGTCCGGCCCCACCCGGCCGTACTGGCGGACGCCGCCGAACGTGTTCCCGTTGCGCATATTCCCGAACTCCCACACACACGCACCGTCGACCCTGGCCCGCGTCCAGAACGGGTAGAACTGGCCGGGGCCCTTCGGCGGCAGGACGCACCCGGCGCCGCTTCCGAGATCGCAGCCGGCCTCCGTGGCGCTGGTGTCGGTGACGAACTGCATGTCCGCGTAGGAATGCCCAGCGCTTGTCGGCGAGAGCTGCTGGAAGGTCGCCGGATAGCGGTTGGGGTGCACCGCGGTCGGCCAGTCGGCCCGGTAGGAGGTGCCGTCGTAGTCGAGGTCGCCGACCGCGTTGAAGAACACATCGCAGCCGGTCACCTGATTCGGCTGGGTCGTTCCCCCATGGGTGTCCCCACGGCGGTAGCAGGGCGCGTCACCCGGCTCGGCGCTCGTCGGAGTGTCCCCCGGTGCATCGGCCTCGTACGCGCCGTGGCAGACGTTGAAGAAGTGATCCGTGAACGGCCCGTCCGTGAACGTGCTGCGCCCTGTGACGGTGGTGCACGGCTCGAAGTGGCCGATCTCGAACTCGGTGTTGACGTTGTACGGCCCCGCCCCCCAGGGCAGAATGTTCTGCGGCTTGGCGCTTGAATACTCCGGCTGGAAGTTGAACGGAGTGCCGCTGCAATCGGCCATGGACGTGTGCATGAAGCCGTTTGCCGCCGACGCGATCATGTATCCGCTGCGGCCGCTTGTGCGGTCGGTTTCGCGAATCTCGAGAGCGTGCCCTCCCGCCACCTTCGCGTCGTACATATGGATCACGATCCGGTCGCCCTGGTTCATCAGGAGCGTGTGCGAGTTGGGCGTGAACGTGGCGAGATTCGACTCCTGCGGGCTGGGAGCGCCGGCGGGGACGCCGTTCGTCTGGATGAAGGCGAAGTTGACCGGCTCGATGCAGTTGTCGTTGCAGGTCCCGCCTGCGTCGCACTCGACGCTGTCGATCGTGAGCGCCGAGCACCAGTGGGTGTTGTCACAGCTGATCGAGTCGTCGAACGGCGCGAACCCGGGTGGGTAGAACTGCAGCTCCATGAACGCGGCTCCGCCGCCGGGGTAGCCACGGTGGGGCGCGTTCTTGTCCGACCTGGGGGTGCACGGCAGCTGCGGGTCGGAGTTGGGATCGCACACGTTCATCGAGAACCACGGTGCGACCGTGAGCTCGAAGTTGTGGGTGACATCGCGGCCGGGGTGGCTGGTTGTCGGCAGTCTGTGCGGGTCGGCGCCAAGTCGCTCGACCCAGGTGATGTCGCTGCTCGTGCCGGGCCGTGACGAGACGAATCGCAGTGCGGGCTCGTCGTGGCCGATGTAGTGGCCGTGGTCCTCGAACCGCTCGTCGGGCGACAGGCGGGGATCCGCGCACACCATCGTCGGCTTCACCGACTTCTGGATCGAGCTGAACCCGTTGCAGTCGAGCTCGCCGCGGGCACTCGGCGCGATGTGCGCCGCTGCCCTTGATGCGCCGGCGTCAGCCCGGGCTGCTCCGACGACCGCGGCCGCCGCAACGGCCCCCACGATTGCCGCGGCACGGACCCGCGACCGCCATGTCTGCATCCCCCTCATCGCCCACTCCTTCAATCGCCGTCGAGGGCGCCAACGCTACGCCCCCCGCCGCGAGGCCGCAAGTGGGCGAAACCACAACGCTTCGACGGGTTTCCCCCACCGGCGGACGCCTGTACGCTGGAGTCGGTGGACTGGATCTCTCTCCGGACGATGCACGTGTGGCTGCATTCCGCGGTCGACGGCCTGCATACCTTCCTCATCAACTGGGGCATCTTCATCTTCCTCGGGCTGCTGTGCTGGCTCACGTGGAAGTTCATCGCGATGATGCCGAACGTCAAGCCCAAGCAGCTGCACGCGCGGTCGGACTCGACGGTGCGCTGGGAGGACGTCGCCGGCGTCGAGGAGGTGCGGGCGGAGCTCGAGGAGGTCGTCGACTTCCTCAAGGATCCCAGGCGGTTTGCCAAGCTGGGCGCGAAGGTGCCCAAGGGCGTGCTCCTGTACGGCCCGCCCGGGACCGGCAAGACGCTCCTGGCCAAGGCCGTCGCGCACGAGTCCGACGCCAACTTCTACTTCCAGAGCGCCTCGTCGTTCGTCGAGATGTGGAGCGGCCTGGGCGCCGCCAGGATCCGCAAGCTGTTCCAGACCGCGCGCAAGAACCAGCCGGCGATCATCTTCATAGACGAGCTCGATGCCGTCGGCCGCCACCGCGGCGGCGGCGGCCCGGGCGGCGGGAGCCAGGAGCATGACCAGACGCTGAACCAGCTCCTGGTCGAGATGGACGGATTCGACGAGAGCGACCGGCTCGTGATCATCGCCGCCTCCAACCAGCTCGGCGCGCTGGACAGCGCGCTGCTGCGCCCGGGCCGGTTCGACCGCCACATCGGGGTCGCCGCGCCCGACCTGCAGGGGCGCGAGCAGATCATGGCCGTGCACACGCGCGACAAGCCGCTGGACGACGGCGTCCGGCTGGCCGACGTGGCCCGCCAGACGTCCGGGCTGACCGGCGCCGACCTGGCCAACATCTGCAACGAGGCGGCGATCGCCGCCGGCCGTGCGAACCGCGACAAGCTCGTCCAGGCCGATTTCAACTATGCCCTCGAGCGGGTGGTCGCGGGCCTGCAGCAGCGCAAGCTGATCACCGACAAGGAGAAGCGCGTGATCGCCTACCACGAGGCGGGACACGCGCTGGTCGCCCGCCTGATGGGTGATGCGATGCAGCTGCACAAGGTCACGATCGTGCCCCGCGGACAGGCCCTCGGCTACACCATGAACCTGCCCGAGGAGGATCGCTACCTGCAGTCCACCGACGAGCTGAGCGACTGGCTGAAGGTGATCCTGGCCGGCCGCGCGGCCGAGCAGGTCGTGTTCGGGCGGATCACAAACGGTGCGGCGAACGACCTCGAGCGGGCGACGATGATCGCCCGGGCGATGGTGTTCGAGTGGGGGATGGGCGAGTCGATGCCCCACCAGCAGATGCGGGCCGACAACTACGCCCTGTCCGAGGAGACGAAGCGCATGCGCGACGCCGAGCAGCGCGGGATCACCGACGCCGCCTACCGCGGCGCGCTGCGGCTCGTCGAGCACCACCGGTCGTACCTCGACCGGCTGGCGCAGGCGCTGCTCGCGACCGAGACGCTCGAGCGGGCCGAGCTCGACGTTCTGCTCGAGGGGCTCACGCCCGAATCGAACTCGTCGCTCGACATCGGCGTCGAGGCCGTGCTGGCGGCGCGGCCGCCGGAGCCGCCGGTCTAGACCGCCGGTTCGGCCGTGGCGTCCGGCGCGAGGATCTCGTCGGGCGTGCCGCCCGGAATCAGCGTGATCGAGGCGACCAGGCCGATCACGGCCATCGCTGCGCCGGCCAGGAAGGCGTAGTGGAACCCGCTCACCAGTGCATGCGCCTGAAGGCTCTGCGACGGCGGCCCCGTGGCGTGGTCGGACAGGTACGAGTTGACCTGCGTGAACGTGATGGTCGAGAGGATGGCGACGCCGAGGGCGCCGCCCACCTGCTGGCTCGTGTTGATCAGCCCGGAGGCGATGCCGGCGCGCTCGTGCGTCACCCCGACCAGCGAGGCGATCTGGACGGGGACGAACGAGAATCCGAGTCCCAGCCCGGCGATGACGAATCCCGGCGCAAGGTCGACCGCGTACGAGCCGTTGACGCGGACGCGCGCAAACCACAGGAGGCCGACGATCACGAGGATGTAGCCAGTGACCAGGATCCGGCGCACGCCCAGCCGGGTGACGATCGCCTGCGACGCCCCCGCCGCGAAGATGATCGTCCCGGCGATCAGCAGGTAGCTGAACCCCGCCTTGAGCGGCGAGTAGCCGAGCACCTGCTGCATGTAGAGCGACAACAGGAAGAACATCGAGAAGATCGATGCCCCCAGCAGAAGCCCGGCCACGTTGGCGCCGGTGAGCGACCGCAGCCGGAAGATCGAGAACGGCAGCAGCGGCGCCCGCGCCCGCTGCTCGATGGCGACGAATCCGAGCAGGAGCACCAGCGCACCGAACAACGAGGCGAGCACGAGCGCCGACGTCCAGCTGTGCGAGTCGGTCGAGACGAGCCCGTAGACGAGCAGCGTC
Organism: Gaiellales bacterium; assembly: GCA_036569885.1. Taxonomy (GTDB): domain Bacteria; phylum Actinomycetota; class Thermoleophilia; order Gaiellales; family JAICJC01; genus JAICJC01. Next base: position 12,583 of record DATCPV010000119.1, read on the forward strand.
AGGCCGGCCGTGACCGCGACGGCCCCGGCGAAGTCGAAGCTCCGCGTCTCCATCTCAACGCGGCTCTCGGTCAGGAGGCGCGGCGACGCGATGATGACGGCCACGCCGACGGGCACGTTGATGAAGAAGATCCACGCCCAGCTCACGCTGTTCACCAGGATCCCGCCTAGGAGCACTCCCACCGCCCCGCCCATGCCCGCGATCGCGCCCCAGATGCCGAGTGCCTTGTTGCGCTCGGCTCCCTCGCGGAAGGTCGTGGTCAGGAGTGAGAGCGCGGCGGGAGAGATGATGGCCGCCCCGAGCCCCTGGATCGCCCGAAATGCGATCAGCTGGGCGGTGTCGCCCGACAGGCCGCATGCCAGCGATGCCGCCGAGAACAGCACCATGCCGCCCATGAACAGCCGCCGCCGCCCGAGCAGGTCGGCCGTGCGCCCGCCGAGCATCAGGAAGCCGCCGAACGTGAGCGTGTAGGAGCTCACAACCCACTGCAGGTTCGCGTCGCTGAACCCGAGGGCGGTCTTGATTGTCGGCAGCGCAACGTTCACGATCGAGACGTCCAAGATGACCATGAACTGGGCCGCGCACAGCAGAATCAGAGCGAGCCAGCGGCGATCCTGCACCTGCTACGCCTCCGTGCCGCCGTCTGATGGGGCCTGCTCGGCGGTCGCTGTGGGCTCGGCGACCTCTTCGGCCGAGCTCTCGACGGTCTCCCCGCCCGGCGTCGCGCCGTCGCCGCCGCTGTCGCTGCGCACCGCGGCGATCTCCTGCTCCTTGTCGGCGATCTGCGCACGGATGTCGGCGATCTTGGCCGCCGCACCCGCGAGCTCGCCCGACCGCTCCGCCAGGGCGTGGGCCTCATGCAGGTTGTACGCCTCGCGGCCGAACTCGTTCAGCGCGTCGCGCTCCTCGCCGCGGAGGTTGCGCAGCTGCACCTGGAGCTGGCCCACCTTTGCGGTCTCCTGTGTCTTCTCGGCGACGGTCGAAGCCACGTCGGTGGCCTGCTGCTTGAGCTTGTCCAGAAACCCCATGTGATCTCCTTGTCGGTGTTCTCGTAGGATGCCGTCCAGTGCACCCTCGAGGGATTCATCATATCGGGCATGCTGTGATCGACCTCCAGGCGGCGCTGGACACCTACGCGCGCCTGTTCGCCGCCCAGATCGATCACCGCGAGACGGTTCCCGAGCAGGGCGTCGAGGCGGTGCTGCTGCGGATCGGAGCCGACTACGTCGAGCTCCTCTGCCCACTCGGGGACGACACGCCGGTCGGCCGCTTCCTCGCCAGCCGTGGCCCCGGGATGCACCACGTCGCCTACCGGGTCGACGACATCCGCGCATCGCTGCGCGAGGCGGCGCATGCCGGAGCGGAGCTGATCGACGCCGAGCCCCGCCCGGGGCTGTTCGGCTTACAGGTGGCATTCATCCATCCCGACAGCGTTGCCGGGGTGCTGGTCGAGTACGTTCAAACTGGAGGAGACGGGACATGGCTGAAGACGTGACGCGGGTGGAGATCGGGTTCGACGGCGGGCTGATCGTCATCACCAAGATCGCCCCCAAGGAGTGGGCGGCGCTCGAGAGCGCGCTGCAGTCAGGGAAGGGCGTCGTCCAGTTCAGCGGGGACGACGCATCCACCTACCACGTCGACGTGTCCAAGATCAGCTACGTCAAGCACGAGACGCACCTCGGACGGGTGGGCTTCTGACGGAGCATGAGGAGCCCCGGCGCCACCCCGGGCTTGACCGGGTGGTCGCGCCGTACACGCGCGCCGGCAACTACGGCCTGCTCTGGGTGGCGCTCGGCGTCGCGTGCGGACGCCCGGTGCGGATTGCCGCGACGGTGTGGGGGACGCTCGCGGTGAACTACACCGTCAAGTCCACCGTGCGCCGCGAGCGTCCGGTCGAGCTGCGGGCGACGCTCGTGCCCGCACCGGCGTCGACCTCGTTCCCGTCGAGCCACGCTGCGATGTCGACCGCCGCCGCGATCGCGCTCTGCGCCGCCCGGCCGCGGCTGGCGCCGGTGTGGATCGGCATGGCGGCGGCGATGGCGTGGAGCCGGGTGTACGCCGGCGTCCACCATCCCGGTGATGTCGCCGCCGGGGTCGCGCTCGGGGCGGTCACGGGCACCGTCGGCGCGGCCGTCTGATGGCGGGGGTCGAGGTCGGGCTCGTCGGTCTGCCGAATTCCGGCAAGTCGACCCTGTTCAACGCCCTCACCGGCGGCGGTGCCGTCGTGGCGCCGCACATGTTCTCGACGACCGAGACGGTGACCGGCATCGCCGACGTCCGCGACCCCCGGCTCGATGCGCTCGACGCCATCTCGGCGTCGGGCAAGATCGTGCCGGCGACGCTGCAGGTGGTGGATGTCGCCGGGCTCGTCCGGGGCGCGTCACACGGGGAGGGCCTGGGAAATCAGTTCCTGGGCAACATCCGCACCACCGATGCGGTCGTCCATGTGCTGCGCTGTTTCCACGACGACACCATCGCCCATCCCTCCGGCCGCGTCGACCCGCTCGACGATGCCGAGACGGTCGAGCTCGAGCTCGCCTTCGCAGACCTGGCCGCGATCGAGCGCAGGGCCGAGCGCGTCGGCAAGGCCGTCAAGCGGGGCGAGCAGGGGGCGGCCGCAGAGCAGGAGGCGCTCGACCAGCTGCGCGCCTGGCTCGAGGCGGGCCGGCCGGCACGCACGTCCCCGGTCGAGATCCCGGCCACGCTCGACCTGCTGACCGCCAAGCCGACCCTGTACGTCGCCAACATGGACGACGCGGGCGACCCCGAGGTGGTGGTGGCGCTGACCGCCTACGCCCGGGAGCGCGACGCCGACTGCGTCGCGCTGAACGCCAAGATCGAGGCCGAGCTGCGCGAGCTGCCCGACGCCGACGCCGAGGCGTTCATGGCCGACCTCGGGATCGACCGGCCGGCGCTCGACGAGGTCACCCTGGCGGCATACCATCTCCTCGACCTGATCCCCTTCTTCACGACCGGGCCGGACGAGACACGGGCGTGGACGATCCGGCGCGGGCAGAACGCCCAGCGGGCCGCCGGCCGCATCCACACCGATCTCGAGCGCGGGTTCATCCGGGCCGAGGTGATCGAGTGGAACCGGTTCGTCGAGGCCGGCTCGGAGGCCGAGGCCAAGCGCCGCGGCTGGATGCGGGTCGAGGGGCGGGACTACGTCGTGCAGGACGGCGACGTGATGAACATCCGCTTCAACGTCTGAATACCCGGTGCCAGGCACCAAATATTCACGCGTTCGTCCGGTGTCCTGAGAGCGCCTCGCCGATGCGGGCGTCGAGCGTGTTCGCGTGGTGCAGGGCGACGGCCTCGGGCGTCTCCAGCCGCCGGCCCTCGATCGGGCCGTGATGCCCGGCGACGGCGTTGAGCAGCGGCAGCAGCACGTCGTCCTCCAGGCCCACGTCGCGGGCGGCGGCGTCGACCATGCGCACCCCCGCCAGCACGTGCCCGATCAGGCGGCCCTGCTCGGAGACGGCGATCGTGACGCCGGGCCGGAACGTCTCGGTGCGGCCCGCGTCGTGCAGCAGCGCGGCCGTCACCAGGAGGTCGCTCTTGAGGCGCGGGTGCAACTGGGCGGCCTCGCGGCACAGGGTCGCGACGGCGACCGTGTGCTCGAGCAGGCCGCCGGCGTAGTCGTGGTGGGTCTCGGCCGCGGGCGCCGAGCGCAGCCGCTCGCGGAAGTGGTTGTCGGACAGGAACCGGTCGAGCAGGGCGCGGAGGCCGGGGTGGGTGATCTCGCCGGCCAGGAACTCGACGAAGCCCTCGAGCGTCTCGGCATCGCGGCGGGCGCCGGGAACGAGGTCGAGCGGGTCGCCGGTCTCGATCTTCTCGAGGTCGCGCACGGCGATCTGCAGCCGGCCGCCGTAGCTCTCGACCCGGCCGAGCACGCGCACCGTGTCACCCTGGTCGAAGCGCGACCCGAGCAGATTGACGTCGTTCCAGACGACGCCCGGCACCCGGCCGGTGCGATCCGCCAGCTCCATCGACAGGAACGGGTCGCCGTTTCTGGTGTGGCGGCGCTGCTTGCGCTGCACGGCGAAGGTTGCATCGACGAGGGTGCCCTCGCTCAGGTCGGTCACATAGGTGTCGCCCGCCATCTGCCGGACACTTTATCCGGGCCGGACAGCCTGGCGGGCGAGATGGACAGCTGTGAAAAACGGGATCACGATCGTCGCCACGAAGATCACGATCAGGAGGATCTGGTGGGCTTCGCTGGGGCCGCCGGTGCACGTCTGTGCCGCACCATTGACTCCAGGGCTTTCGCAGACCTCGGATGAGGCGGCTCCCAAGTACAGCGTCATCACAGCCGCCGGCAGGAGGCCGCCCGGGAGCACGAGCGTGCCGATCAGCTTGTCACGCAGCGTCCACGACTGCGAGACCCACAGGAGCAGCGCGCCCACGAGCCAGCCGACGAACGGGATGACGACCCCGCCGACGAGCAGCAGAATGATCGCGCCCCACTCCACCGCTCCCCGCCGTCCACGTGGCTCTCCGTCCATTTCGGCGGCCACGATCTGATCGGGATCGCCCAGCCGGTCGAGGGCCGTGCGCACGTCCGCCTCCGAGGCGCCGGCAGGCGCCGCCTCCGCAAGGT
>DATCPV010000120.1:0-2011 GCA_036569885.1 Gaiellales bacterium
GCCGACACCATCGTGCGGATGGCGGCCCCCTCGCCGCCGTGGTCGGCCATCACCGAGTCGAGCCTGGCCGCGATCTGCAGCTCGGTCTGGCCGGGGCGGACATGCTCGACCAGGTCGGCGAACGCGGCATCGACGATCGCCCCCGCCCGGCGCACGCAGGCGACCTCGGCCGGCGACTTGACCAGGCGCACGCGGTCGACGATCCAGTCGCCCTCGACCACCGTCCCGCCCAGCTCGCCGAGACGCTCCGCCAGAGCGGCGACCAGCGGCGCCCCCGGCGTCTGCGACCAGCGCTCGACGCCGACGGTGCCGGCCAGCCAGCCGCGGTCACGGAACGTCGCGACAATGGTCTCGGAAGCGTCCTCGTAGCGGTAGAAGACGGCGCCGTCAAGGTGGGCCGTCTCGCGCACCAGCGTCTCGTGGCGCTCGTAGTCGAGGAACACCAGCCGATCGTCGCCGGCAGTCACGACCACACCAACCGGCGCCCGGGGCGGGTACCAGACCGACTCGAACCCCGTCAGGTAGCACAGGTTCGGCGGGCTGATCACGAGCAGGACGTCGACGCCGCGCTCGCGCATCCGCTCGCGGACACGTGCGGCGCGGTCGCGGTACTCGGACACGGCGAACGGCAGCCCCTCGCTCATTCCGCGATGGTATGCGAGATCAACCACCGCGTCGTACCCTGCGGTGATCGTGGCGGCAAACGTGCTGATCGTGGACGACGACGGGCCGGTGCGTCGGACGCTTGCGCGCACCCTGGGCGCCGAGGGCTATGCCACCGTGCTCGCGTCCGACGGCGGCGCGGCCCTGGCCGAGGTCGAGCGGCGGCAGCCGGACGTGATCGTCCTCGACGCGATCATGCCCGGTCTCGACGGGCTGGCGGTGGCCCGGCGGCTGCGCGCCAAGGGCGTCTCGGTGCCGATCCTGATGCTCACCGCGCGCGACGCTGTCGGCGACCGGGTGGCCGGTCTCGACGCCGGGGCGGACGACTACCTGGTGAAGCCGTTCGCGACGGAGGAGTTACTGGCCCGCGTCCGCGCCCTGCTGCGGCGAGGTGTCGACGCGCCGCTCCTATCGTTCGCCGACATCAGCCTCGACACCGGATCGCGGCTGCTCGTGCGCGGCGGCCGCACGGTTGAGCTGACGCAGCGCGAGGCAGCGCTCCTGGAGCTGCTTCTGCAGCGGCCGGGCAAGGTGCTGTCGCGGCGCACGGCGATGACGTCGGTGTGGAGCGACGGCTCGGCGACGACCGAGAACGTGGTCGACCGTTACGTCGCCTACCTGCGGCGCAAGCTCGGCGACCCTCCCCTGATCCACACCGTCCGGGGTGCGGGCTTCGTGTTGCGGCGATGAGTGCCACGGTGCGCCGCCGTTCCCGCCTGCGCACGCGGGTGGTCGCCGCAGCGGCGGTCTCGATTTTGGCAGCCGTCGTCCTGCTCGGAGGGGCCGTGCAGGTGCTGCTCTCGCGCCACCTGCACGAGGCGCTCGACAGCACTCTGCGCGACCGCGCCGCCCAGATCGCGCAGCTCGCCGCCACGGCGCCGGCCCTGCTGACGTCGCCGACGGTGCTCGAGGCGTCCGTCGAGCCGCGCCAGCTCGACATCGAGGTGCTCGACCGCCACGGCCGCATCCTCGGCCGCTCGCCCGCGATGGGCGATGCCACCCTGGACGCGCACGGGCTCGTGACGGCGGCCATCCACCGCGGCCGCAGCGGATACGGCACCGGCCGGCTGGGCGGCCGGCCGGTGCGGCTGTACGTGGCGCCGCTGGCGGCGCTGGGCGGGCCGGCCTCCGGTGGCGCCGTGATCGTCGCGTCGACCACCGCCGAGATCGACTCGACGCTCGCCGAGTCGCGCACCCTGATCATCGCCTCCGCGCTGGCCGCGGCGCTTCTGGTGGCGCCGATCGCCTTCATCCTCACCGGCCGGGCCATGCGGCCACTCGCGGCGCTGGCCGCGGGCGCCGAGGTCATCGAGCGCCGCCGCGATCCCTCGCTGCGCCTGCCCGGGGC
>DATCPV010000121.1:0-4283 GCA_036569885.1 Gaiellales bacterium
GTCTTTCCCAGCTGCCGCAGTCCGGCCGCCGCCGCGACGAGCGACCCGATCGCGTCGCCGTCAGGATTCTCGTGCGTTGCGACGACAACCCTGTTTGCCGACCGCAACGCCGCCACCGTGTTTGCGAACCCCGGGTCGGACGCGCGCGTATGCGTCTCGTCCACATCACCATGATACGGTCGGTTCCGGGCCGGCGACCGGGCGTTCAGTCACCCTCGGCGAGGGCCATCTCACCCTCGGCCGAGGCCACCACCGGCGCAACGTGCTCGTCGTCCATCCCGTGGACGTACTTCCCGCCGCGCAGCCACGAGGCGGCCGCGGCGATCAGGCACGCGGCGACGGCAAAGTCGAATGCCTCGTCCAGGCCGCTCGCAAACGGCTTCGACATCAGCTTCGGAAAGTACGTGCGGCCGGTCAGATACGCCGCGTGGGCGTGCGAAAGATGGGGCAGAACCGGGCCGAGCAGGTGCTGCATCGGGTTGTAGCCCAGGAATGAGGCGAACAGCAGCCCGACCGGCGGCAGGTGCGAGATGCGGGCCGCGTCGGTCGGCGGCACGCCCTGGGCGAGCAGTCCCTGGTGAAGGGTCGAGGGCAGCGAGCTCGCGAGCCCAAGGATCATCAGCGAGAAGAAGATCCCGATCGAGAGCACCATGGCCGAGTTCTGGAAGGTCGTCGCCATGCCGGCACCGGCGCCGCGCTGGTCGGGGGGCAGGCTGTTCATGATGCCCGCCTGGTTGGGCGAGGCGAACAGTCCCATCCCCAGTCCGACGAGCAGGAGCAGAAGGCCGAACCAGAGGTAGTTGAAGTTGACCGGCAGGAGCTCGAGCAGGAAGAAGCTGAGCGCAGCGACCAGCATGCCGCCGGTGGCGAACGGACGGGCGCCGAAGCGGTCGGAGAGGTAGCCCGACGCCGGGCCTGCAATGAGGAACCCGGCCGTCAGCGGCAGCATGTAGATGCCCGCCCAAAGGGGCGTGGACGAGAAGCTGTAGCCGTGCAACGGCAGCCAGATCCCCTGCAGCCACATGATCAGCATGAACATGAGCCCGCCACGACCGAGCGAGGCGAGCAGCGTGGCGATGTTGCCCGCGGTGAATGCGCGGATGCGGAAGAGGCTCAACCGGAACATCGGGTCATCGACGCGTGTCTCGATGAAGGCGAAGATCGCCAGCAGCACGAGGCCGCCACCCATGGACGCGACCACCTTGGGGGACGTCCAGCCCATCGTGTGGCCCCCGTACGGCTGGATGCCGTAGGTGATCGCGACCAGCACCGCGATCAGGCCGGCGGCGAAGGGGAGGTTGCCCCACCAGTCGATCTTTGCGGGCTTGCGGATACCCAGGTCGACGAGCTTCCACCACGACCACAACGTCCCGAAGAGGCCGACCGGCACCGAGACGAGGAACACGAGCCGCCACGAAACCGGTCCCAGCACGCCGCCGAGCACGAGCCCGATGAACGAGCCCGCGATGCCGGCCACGGCGTTCACTCCCAGCGCCAGGCCGCGCTGGTCATGCGGGAAGGCGTCGGTGAGGATGGCGGAGGAGTTCGCAAACAGGAAGGCGCCGCCGACCCCCTGGCCCACCCGCATCACGATCAGCCACAGCGCGCCGTGGGCGCCGGACATCCACGTCACGGACAGAAGCAGCGAGAAGACGGTGAAGATCGCAAAGCCCATGTTGAACATGCGCACCCGGCCATAGATGTCCCCCACTCGGCCGAAGCTCACGACGAGCACCGCGGTCGCGACCAGGAAGCCCATGATCATCCACAGGAGATAGCTCGAGTTGCCCGGGCCGAGCGGATCGAGATGGATGCCCCGGAAGATGTCGGGCAGCGCGATCAGAACGATCGAGGAGTTGATCGTCGCCATCAGGATCCCGACCGTCGTGTTCGACAGCGCGATCCACTTGTACCGCGGCGACGGAGGCGCCTGCGGGTTCACGCCTGCTCCTCGAACTCGTCCCGCACCGCACGGATCTGCCGGCGCTTGTCCATCAGCTCGTCCTCGAGCTGCTCGAGTGCGGCGCGGCGTGACCGCACGAGCGCGACCTGGCGATCGACATGCGTCATCGCTTCGGCCAGGATGCGGGCCCGGTCGTCCGCGGGGGGCTGGCCGTGCCAGCGCTCGCGCAGCGCCGCCCGGGCGGCCTCGGCATCCATCCAGTCGCCGAGCTCGGCCAGCGACAGCCCCAGGAGGTCGCGCACGCGGATGAGCTCGGCCAGCCGCAGCTCGTCCTTGTGGTCGTACAGGCGATGCGACCCCTCGGGCCGTCCGCGGTCGGGCAGCAGCCCCAGTTCCTCGTAGTAGCGCACGGTCCGCGGCGTCGCTCCGACGCGGCGAGCAAGCTCTCCGATCCGGAACCGGCCCTCCTCGACCGGGGTCGCGGACTGTTCTTGGGACATATTCACCTTTACGGAAGATAGCAGGGGCTAACATCCAGCTGCAACCACCTATCTGGGCCGATTCTCGGGTATAATCTCCGGCGAACGTGAGATACATCCGGCGTTAACATCGGGGAGGATCGCCATGAACATCCGCTGGCACGGCCAGTCCGCCTACACGCTCACGGGTGAGTCGCACACCGTGGCGATCGATCCGTTCGGCGACCTCGGCGCGCTCATGGGCGGGCGGCGCCGGTTCGACTACGCGCCGGTGCCCTCCCACGGGGCAGACCTCCTCCTCGTGACGCACGAGCATGCCGATCACAACGCGGTCGAGGCCGTCACCGGCTCGCCGCAGATCGTTCGCTCGACCGCCGGCCGGTTCGAGACCCCGCTGGGCGAGGTTGTCGCGATCAACTCCGAGCACGATGACCAGGCGGGAACTGAGCGCGGCCCCAACACGATCTTCGTGTTCACGCTCGACGGTGTCCGCGTCTGCCACTTCGGCGACTTCGGCCAACTCGCCCTGCGCCCCGAGCAACGGGCGGCGATCGGCCCGGTCGACCTCCTGTTTTTGCCGGTCGGCGGCGGCCCGACCATCGGCGCGGCCGAGGCCGCCGAGATCACGGCGACGCTCGCTCCACGCTGGGTGGTACCCATGCACTACCGCACCGAGGCGATCGACTTCCTCGAGCCGGCCGACGCCTTCCTGGCGGCGTCCGAGCGGGTCACGCCGACCGGATCGGAGCATGCGCTGAACGGGGACGGAGCCGGCGTCCTGCACATGGCGGCGCCACTGCGGGGCTGAGGCGCGAGGCGGGCGGTCATGTCCGGAGCCCTGATCTCGCTGAACGCCTGGGGGTGGGCGCTCGCCGACGCCGTGATCGCAGTCGGCGCCGCGATGATCGTTGTCGGCCTCGTGTGCGGCCTGACGTGCGTGTGCGGCGGGCGCTGCTCCCAGTGGCGACGGCGCCGGAGCGAGCGCCGGTACGTTCGCTCGAGCATGCGCGACCTGGAGCGCTACCTGGGCGAGACGCTAGCCGGCCCCGCGCCACCACGCGGGCCAGGTCACGGCGAGGCCGGCCAGCACCGGGACGGTGGCGGGAATCGGTGAGGTCACCTCGAGCAGGAATCCCCACGCGAGCGCCGTGACGGCGACGGCCACGGCCGCCGCCAGCCGCCGCCGGGTGCGCCGGCCCACCACGGCCCCGAGGAGCGCGGGTGCAAGGAAGTCGAGCCAGCCCATGCTGGAGTTGCCGAGCTCGACCTGCTGCAGCGAGGGCAGCGGCCGCGAGCGATGGTGGGCGACCCCGACGTGCGGCAGGACCACGTGCTGCAGCGCGGTCGTCGTCGACTCCACCTGGCGGTTGCCCCACACGAGGTAGATGTCGAGGCAGACGAGCAGCACGAGGCCGATCGCCAGGTAGCGCGAGGGCGTGATGGGGCCGACGATGCCGGCGATCGCGAGACAGGCGCCGCCGATCAGGATCGTCCCGGCAGCCTGGGCGACGTGGCCGCTCGCTTGCCACGCGGTCACATACAGCGCGGCGGCGGCGACCGCAACCAGCGGCCACAACGGCCGGGGCCAGCGCGCCGCCCATCCGAGCACGGCCGCCAGGAGCGGAGTCGCAATCGTGCCGAGCCACGCCTCGAGAGAGGCTCCCGAGCCGCCCAGGACACGCACGAGGCCGACGCCGGCGACCAGCGCCACGGCGGGTCCGGCGAGGCCGAGGAGCGCAGTGCGGCGGCTGGTCTCCCGCCCCACCGCAGGCGCTGCGACCAGCAGGCCCTGGGCGGCGCACAGCGCTGCGTACCATGGGAACAGGAACACCGGGGCGGGAAGCTAGTGGATCTCAGAAGCCCATGGCGGGACCGAGCGGGGTCGCCGTGGCGGCCCGTCC
>DATCPV010000122.1:0-7071 GCA_036569885.1 Gaiellales bacterium
TCCGGGTTGAACCCGACCGCCTTGACCTCGAATCCGAGCGTGGTGCGGTTGAGCACGAACCAGTACACCACAAGCGCCCCCAACGCGATGAAGATGCCGGCGTCGAGTGGCTGCAGCGTGCCCCAGATGGCCGGTATCCGGGCCGAGTTTGCGATCTCGTTGGACTGTGGCACCGAGGCCTGCGTCCCCTGCAGCGGCCCGCCGAGCTCGAACAGGTACTGGCCGCCGAAGATGGCGATCCAGTTCAGCATGATGGTCGAGATCACCTCGTGCGCGCCCACCGCGGCCTTGAGCGCGCCCGCGATGGCGCCCCACACGGCGCCGCCGACGATCGAGGCGACGCAGGCGAGGCCCACGTGCAGCGGCTTGGACATGGCCGGGTAGTGCAGGCCGACCCAGAGTGCGCAGATGAGGCCGACCAGATACTGGCCCTGGCCGCCGATGTTGAACATGCCGCAGCGGAAGGCGAATGCGACCGCCAGCGCCGTCAGGATCAGCGGCGTGGTCGCAAGCAGTGTCTGCTGCAGGTTCAGGGCGGCGAATGTGCGGTCGGTGCTCGACGTCCACGGCAGCACGTAGTTGAGGCCCGTGCCGTTGAAGATCGCGCGGTAGGCGGTGAAGGGGTTGCGCCCGGCGGCGACCACCGCCAGGCCACCGATCAGGAAGGCGAGCGCCGTCGTCCCCACCGGCAGGAGCACGCCCTCGGCGCGGGCGCTGACGCCGGCGGCGATGCGCTCGAAGCGCGTCTCGGGAGGGCGGTCGCTCATGCGGCGCTCTTGCTCCCGCCACCGGCCATGGCCACGCCGAGCTCGAGCTCGGACACCCCTGGGCCGTATTCGCCCACGATCCGGCCGCCGTACATCACCAGGATCCGGTCGGACAGCCCGAGGATCTCGTCGAGCTCGAAGCTGACCAGGAGGATGGCGCGGCCGCGGTCGCGTTCGTCCACGAGCCGCCGGTGCACGAACTCGATCGCACCCACGTCGAGGCCGCGGGTGGGCTGGGCCGCAACCAAGAGGCGCGGGTCGTCCGACAGCTCGCGGGCGATCACGACCTTCTGCTGGTTCCCGCCCGAGAGCGCCGACGCCGGTGTCGCCGCTCCGCCTCCACGGACGTCGAACTCCACCAGGAGGTCACGGGCGCGACTGACGAGCCGGCGGGGTGACAGGATCCCCAGCCGCGACGCGGGCCGGCGGCGGTACTCGTGCAGGCCCAGATTCTCGGCCAGCGTGAACTCGAGCACGAGCCCGCGCCGCTGGCGGTCTTCGGGGATGTGCCCGACGCCAGCATTGATGCTCTCGCGCGCGCTGCCGTGGCTGACGTCGCGCCCGCCGACGGTGATCGTCCCCGTCTCGGGCCGGCGCAGGCCGGTGATCGCCTCGACGAGCTCGGACTGGCCGTTCCCGTCGACGCCGGCGATTCCCACGATCTCGGCGGCGCGGACGTCGAGCGAGACGTCTCGCACGGCCTCGAGGTCACGGTCGTCCCGGACCCGCAGATCGCGCACCTCGAGCACCGGCCCCTCGGGGTGTGCCGGCGCCTTTTCGACCCGCAGCAGCACCTCACGCCCGACCATCAGCTGGGCCAGGCTCTGCTCGGTCGCGTCTGCGCGCGGCACGGTCTCGACCGCCCGGCCGCGGCGCAGCACCGTGATCCGGTCGGCCAGCTCGAGCACCTCGCCGAGCTTGTGGGTGATGAAGATGATCGACGTGCCCATGTCCTTTCGAAGCGAGCTCAGGATCCCGAACAGGTCGGACGCCTCCTGAGGCGTGAGCACCGCGGTCGGCTCGTCCAGGATCAGGATGTTCGCATCGCGGTGGAGCGCCTTGACGATCTCGACCCGCTGCTGCTGGCCCACCGAGAGCTCCTCGATCCGGGCATCCGGATCCACCCCGAGGCCGAGATGCTCGGACACTGCGCGCACGCGCGCGCGAGCGGCTGGAAGGTCGAGGAAGGGGCCGCGGTGTGGCTCCGACGCGAGCACCACGTTTTCGGCAACGGTCATCACCGGGATCAGCATGAAGTGCTGGTGCACCATGCCGATCCCCGCCTCGATCGCATCTCGGGGAGAGTTGATCCTGACCGGCTTTCCGTCCATCCGGATCTCGCCCGCGTCCGGTTGGTAGAGCCCGTAGAGGACGTTCATCAGCGTCGACTTGCCGGCGCCGTTCTCGCCCAGCAGGGCGTGCACCTCGCCCGGGGCGAGGTCGAAGTCGATCGCGTCGTTGGCCACCAGGCTGCCGAAGCGCTTGGTGATCCCACGCAGTTCCAGTGCTGGGTGCTCAGCCATCGCGATGGTCGCCGGGGGCGGGCACGGCGGCCCGCCCCCGGCGATCGGTCACTTCACGACGTCGGGCGGCTTGATCGCGCCGGACTCGACCTTCTGCTCGATCGCCTTGAGCTTGGTGATGTCGGCCGCCGGCACCTTCGGGCTGATCGCGCCGATTCCCGCACCGCCGTTCTGCGCGGTGAAGAAGGCGGTGGTACCGCCCTTGAACGTCCCCGCCTGGATCTCCTTGATCGTGTCGAACACGGCCACGTCGACCTTCTTGACCGCGCTCGTCAGGATGAACGAGCCGAGGTACGCCTGGTCGGCATCCACCCCGACGCCCCACACGTTCTTCTCCTTCGCGGCCGAGAGGGCGCCGAGACCACAGCCGCCGGCCACCTGGAAGACGACGTCGGAGTGCTGCGAGATCTGGTTCAGCGCGAGCTGCTTGCAGGCCGCCTGATCGGTGAAGCTCTGCGAGTACGCGTTCAGCGTCGTCACCTTGGGGTTGGCGGCCTTCGCGCCGGCCTGGAAGCCCGCGATGTAGTGGTCCACCGGCGGGATCTTCTGCCCGCCGACGGTCGAGACGACGTTCGTCTTCGTCACGAGGCCAGCGAGGTAGCCCGCCATGTAGCCGCCGTCCTGCTCGTGAAAGAGCAGGCTCTTGAGGTTCGGGATGGGCTTGGTCGGCCCGGAGTCGATGATGGCGAAGTCGGTGTTCGGATAGGCCTTTGCGACCTTCTCGACGGCGCTCTCCATCAGGAAGCCGACCGCGATCACGAGCTTGTCGCCGTGCAGAGCCGCGTTCTGCAGGTTGGGGATGTAGTCCGAGCTGTGGGTGGACTGAAGCACGTCGCCCTTGACGCCGAGCTGCGACTCGGCCTGCAACAGGCCCTTGTACGCCAGGTGGTTGAAGCTGCGGTCGTTGAGGCCGCCGATGTCGGTGACCAGGCCGATGGTGATCTGGGGCGCCGTCGAGCTCCCGGGTGACGAACCGCCGCTGCTGCCATTCGAGCTGCTGCTCCCGCATCCCGCCGCCACGATGACGGCTGTCACCGCGACCACTGCCCATGCCAGCCGGCCGGGTCTCTGCGAACGCTTCACGTGCTTCTCCCCTCGGTTGCCCTTCATGCGACCTGTCGATGCTACTCCCAGCACCGCCACCATGCACATTGACAACGGGCGAACGAGCTCAGCCGGTCAGCTCGGTCACGGCCTCGGTGAACACCTCGGTGTGGCGATCGACCTCGGCAGCGGTGGTGGCGGGCGACATCAGGGCCATATTGTGGAAGGGCGTCATGAGCACGCCACGGTTGAGCGCGTAGAGGTGCATGAAGCGATCGAGCTCGTGATCCATCGAGGCGGCCGCCTCGCCGCCGGTGTGCGGCCGTTCGCGCTGGAAGCCGTACTCGGCCCGGCAGCCAAGGCGGGTGATGTACCAGTCGAGGCCGCGCGTGCCGACGGCGGTCTGCACCCCGTCGGTGAACCGCTCGGCGAGCGGGATCATGCGCCCGTACGCCTCCTCGGTGAGGACGTGCGTGAGCGTCGCGTGCATCGCCCGCAACGAGAGCGCGTTGCCCGCCAGCGTGCCGCCGATGCCGCCGACGTCCACCGGCCCGGCCGGCAGCGAGTCGACCACGCGGCGGGCGGTGTCCTCGCTCATGCCGTAGGCCGCGGCGGGAATGCCGCCGGCGAGCGGCTTGCCGACGGTCAGGAAGTCGGGCTCGAGGTCGTGCGCGCGGGTGTAGCCGCCCGGGCCCGCGCAGAGCGTGTGCGTCTCGTCGATGACCAGGAACGTGCCGTGGCGGCGGGTCAGCTCCCGCACCGCCTCGTGGTAGCCGGCGTCGGGCAGGACGATGCCGATGTTCGTGAGCGCCGGCTCGAACAGGCAGCAGGCGACGTCGCCGTGGGCGAGCTCACGCTCCAGGCCGTCCAGGTCGTTGATCTCGACCACGCGGGTGGTCTCGGCCGGCGGCACCGCCGGGCCGATGTTGAACGGGCGCGTGCACGGCCGCCCGTCGTCGCCGAGCGTGATGAAGGTCTCGTCCACCGACCCGTGGTAGCACCAGTTGTGCACGAGGATCTTCGACCGGCCGGTGGCCTGGCGGGCGAGCCTGATCGTGAACCGGTTGGCGTCGGTGGCCGTGAGCGCGAACTGCCAGATCGGCAGGCCGAAGCGGTTGGTGAACTCCTCGGCGCAGAGGATCGCGTTTTCGGTGGGGAGCATCAGGGTCGTGCCCTTGCGCATCTGGTCGCTCACGGCCTCGGCGGTCGCGGCCGGCGCGTGCCCGGTCATGGCGCCGGTGTCGCCCAGGCACAGGTCGACGTACTCGATCCCGTCCACGTCGGTGAAGCGCGCGCCGGACGCCTCGGCCACGAACACCGGGAACGCGCCGGCCCACTCGACCATCCAGTGCATGGGCACGCCGCCGAGCAGCGAGTGGGCCGCGCGCTCATGGAGCGCCTTGGAGCGCGGGTGGAGCTCGACGAACCGCTCCTCCTCGCGCGCCTGGAGCCGGGCCAGCCGGGTGCGGTCGACGGTCGACGCGCTCATTGGAGGTCTCGGCTTTGGCTGCGCACGTTCCGTGTATCCTGCCTGATCGGCGCCGGTGGCGGCGCCGTGGATCGAGGAGACCCCCTGTGGCGAAGTCCGGTGTCCGCGTCCTGGTAACGCTTGCGTGCCAGGACTGTAAGCGGCGCAACTATCAAACGAATAAGTCCAAGCGAAACTCGCCCGACCGGATCGAGTTCAAGAAGTACTGCCGCTGGTGCGGGCATCACACGCCGCACCGGGAGACGCGGTAACCGCCATGGCCCGCAGCACGTCGCGGAGAAACAGGCCGGCCGCAGGCGGCCGCCGCTCGGTGAGCGCGCCGCTCGCGGGCAAGCCCAAGAGCCAGTCGGGCGGCGACGTCGATCGCCGCCGCGGCTTCCGGGGCGTGATGTCGTTCGGCGCCGAGGTGCGGTCGGAGCTGGCCAAGGTCGATTTTCCCAACCGGCAGCAGACGTGGCAGTCCACGATGGTCGTCCTCGCCGCCTGCATCCTGGTCGGCGGATACCTTTACGGTCTCGACCAGGCGTTCGCGCATCTCGCCACCAAGCTGGTCAACCTGCAAAAGTAGGGACGCGATGTTCCGCTGGTACGTGATCAACACCTATTCCGGGCACGAGAACAAGGTCAAGGCCAACCTCGAGCACCGGGTCAAGTCGATGAGCCAGGAGCAGGTCGTGCGCCGGGTCGTCGTCCCGACCGAGTCGGTCGTCGAGACCAAGGACGGCCAGAAGGTGCAGACCGAGCGCCGGCTCTGGCCTGGCTACGTTCTCGTCAACATGGATCTGACCGACGACGCGTGGACGCTGGTCAAGAACACGCCCGGCGTGACCGGCTTCGTCGGCTCCCAGAACAAGCCCGTCCCGCTGAGCCAGGCCGAGGTCGACCGGATGCTGCACACCGCGGTCGCCCAGGCCGAGCAGAAGACCAAGGCCAAGGCGGAGTTCACGATGGGCGACAACGTCAAGATCACGTCCGGCTACCTGGCGGACTTCGACGGCGAGATCGCCGAGATCAACGAGGACCAGGGCAAGCTCAAGGTGCTGGTCTCGATCTTCGAGCGCCAGGTCCCCGTCGAGCTCGAGTTCGACAAGGTCAAAAAGATCTAGGCGCACCCAGGGTGGATGAATATTTGGTGCCTGGCACCGTGTATTCACGCCCACCGCCTATCATCCCCCGGCTTGTTGTAATTGTGGGAGCCCGGCGACCCCGGGCGCACGCACCACATGAGAGGTGAGGTATGGCGAAGAAGGTCATCAAACTGATCAAGCTGCAGATCCCGGCCGGCCAGGCCAACCCGGCGCCGCCGGTGGGGCCGGCGCTCGGCCAGCACGGGGTCAACATCATGGAGTTCTGCAAGGCGTTCAACGCCGCCACGGCAGGGTCGAACGCCGGCCGGATCACGCCGGTCGAGATCAGCGTGTTCGAGGACCGCTCGTTCACGTTCATCACCAAGACGCCTCCGGCGGCGGTGCTGATCCGCGAGGCGCTCAACATCGACAAGGGCTCAGGCGAGCCGAACCGGACGAAGGTCGGCACGATCAGCCGCTCGCAGCTGCGCCAGATCGCCGAGACGAAGCTGCCCGACCTGAACGCCAACGACGTGGACGCCGCGATGCACATCATCGCCGGCACCGCCCGCTCGATGGGCGTGGAGGTGGGCGCCTGATGGCCGGCAAGCGATACACCGCCGCCCACGCGCAGGTCGATCGCGAGCGCGTCTACCCGCCGCTCGACGCCGTCCGCGTCCTCAAGGGGATGGAGACCGCCAAGTTCGACGAGACGGTCGAGGTGCACCTGCGCCTGGGCGTGAACGTCCGCCACGCCGACCAGCAGCTGCGCGGCACGCTGTTCCTGCCGCACGGCACGGGCCGTTCGGTGACGGTGGCCGTGTTCGCCCAGGGCGAGAAGGCCAAGGAGGCCGAGGATGCCGGAGCCGACGTGGTCGGGGCCGACGATCTGGCGGCCCGGGTTCAGGAGGGCTTCACCGACTTCGACGTCGCGATCGCGACGCCCGACATGATGGGCACGGTCGGCCGGCTCGGCCGCATCCTTGGCCCTCAGGGCAAGATGCCGAGCCCGAAGGCGGGGACGATCACGTTCGACATCGCCAAGGCCGTGTCCGACATCAAGGCCGGCAAGATCGAATACCGCACCGACCGCACCGGGATCGTCCACGTCACGATCGGCAAGAAGTCGTTCGAGGAGCGCGCCCTGGTCGAGAACTACGGCGCGGTGCTGGACGAGATCC
>DATCPV010000123.1:0-5230 GCA_036569885.1 Gaiellales bacterium
GGAGTAGACGAGGACCGGGCCCGACTCGTCCTCGGCCCGCCTCTCGAGGGTCATGCCGATTCTCCGGGCCACGCCGATCGACGCCTGATTGGCAGGATCGATCAGGCAGATCAGGCGGGGGAGCGCAAGCCGGTCGAACGCGTACCGGACGATCGCCCGAGCGGCCTCCGTCGCCAGGCCCTGCCCCCAGAACTCCCTGGCGAGCAGGTAGGCGACCTCGACCTCCTGCCGGTCGTCAATCGTCCACGGGAGCAGCCCGCAGCGACCGATGAACCGGCCACTCGGCTTGTGGATCGTCGCCCACAGCCCCAGTTCGGGGTGCTCCGGATGACCATCGAGGAACCATTCGAGCTCCTCCCGCGTCTCGTCCCGGGTCAGCGTCCCCTCGGGGAAGTACCGCCGGATCACGGGGTCACGATAGAGCGCGTAGAGGCTCTCGAGGTCGTCGCGCTCGAGGTGCCGCATGACGAGCCGGTCTGTCTCGAGGATCTGCATGGCAGCAGTCTGCACGTGAGCGTACCCGGCGACACCCACCGCCCTCCCGGACCGTCCCCGCCGGGCGAGTGCGGGGACGGCCCGGCCGGCCGCTCTACTTCCCCCCTCCCGCCGCGCGTTGCACGGCCGACTTGATGGCAGCCGTGATGACGCTCCCGAGACCGTGGTCGTGGCCGCCGAGGTACGAGCTCACCGCCAGCAAGAGGACGCCAACGGCCATGGCCAGGCCGACGTACTCGACCGTCCCCTGGCCCCGCTGGTCGCTCCCGAGCCGGGCCGCCAGCACCAGCACACGTGCGCGGACTCCGGCAAGTGCGTGGATCATCGAACCCTCCTTGCGATCGGTTGACCCGACGAGCATCCCGCCGGACGCCGTCACCGAACAAGGCGTGACCCGCGCCGATCGCGTGCCGAGAGCTACCGCAGACGCGTGACAGCCTCACCCATCGCAGGGGTCGCATTTTCATCACCTCGTGCCGATGCAAGACCCGATGGTCCGTCTCATGCGCCTCCTGATCGTCGCCGCATCGCTGCTCGCGGTCGCGCCCGCAAGCGCGTTTGCAAGCCAGATGATCGAGCGCAACGCCACGCACGTCACGATCGCGGTCAACAGCCAGCACCGCGCGGAGGTCACCTACCTCCGCGGCCGCACCTGGCACCACGTGCTGGTGTGGGGCGCGATCAACGCACTGGCGCCGTCCACGACCCACAAGCAGGTCAAGTTCAACCTCGACTACTCGGGCGGCTTCGGCAGCTTCGGCACCGGCTACTGGAAGGCGATCGTCAACCACAACGTGTGCGGCCCCTACACGGGTCCGGCACTTGCCTGGAAGGTCGTGGCGTGCACCACTCCGAACGGCCAGAACTGGGCGCTGCAGTCGTGGCAGCGGATGCTCCCGAACTCCGGCGAGAAGCCGAAGACGGCCATCCAGAGCGCATGGGAGCTGCACGTCTCGCACTGGACCGGCGCACTGCCGGTGCTGTGGCTCAAGTGGGACTGGATCTACAACGGCCGCTTCGACCACCTGTACGGCAAGTTCTCCTACAACGGCGTGGCCGTGCACGGGTTCACCCATACGAGCGGCGGAAACCCGACCGACAGCTACGGCCGCAACATCTATGTCGATACCCTCGACCCGCCCCTGTGGACGACCGGGCACCGCCAGGCCGGCGGCTGGATGCGCTTCAACGGCTTCCTCACCCACAACTCGCGCGGGAACTTCTGCGCCGGCGTCTACACCAACATGTTCGGGCGCGGCCCCGCCGGCACCGGCAGCGCTTACCGGGCGACCGCCATCGGCCCCGGCGTGACCCCGATCGTGACGTGGGAGGGCCCCGGGCCCGGTCACTACGCCCCGGGTGGCTTCACCCACCAGGAGAACGGGCTGCCCAACTACAACACGCTCCCCACGCCGCCGTCCCGCTCCGGCGTCGGCTACAGCGCATCGGAAGACGCGACGTTCGCCGCCGAGGAGCGGGCCGTCGCCGGCGCCGGCGACTCCTGCGCCGCATCCGCCGCGAAGTGATCTCGCGCCCGCGCGCCTGAGCGCCCGCTCGAGCCCCGTCGATAGACTGCCCGGCACGATGCCAAGGGCCGCGGACCTGTTCGTGCAGTGCCTCGAGAACGAGGGCGTCCGGTACGTATTCGGCATCCCCGGCGAGGAGACGCTCGACCTGAACGACGCACTCGACGCGTCGAGCCAGATCGCCTTCGTCCCCGTGCGCCACGAGCAGGGGGCGGCGTTCATGGCCGACGCCTACGGCCGCCTGACGGGCCAGGCCGGCGTGTGCCTGGGCACGCTCGGTCCCGGGGCGACGAACCTGATGACCGGCCTCGCCGACGCATACCTCGACCGGGCGCCGGTGGTGGCGCTGACCGGCCAGACCGGCCTCGCCGAGATGCACAAGGAGAGCCACCAGTACATCGACATCGTCCGGATGATGAAGCCGGTGACGAAGTGGAACGCGAGCATCCACGACGCGGCGATCATCCCGGAGGCGGTGCGCAAGGCGTTCGCCGTGGCCGAGCGGGAGAAGCCGGGGGCGACCCACCTCGAGCTGCCCGACGACGTCATGGAGAGCGAGGTCGCCGGCAGGCCGGTGCCACGCCGCGCCCGGCCGCTGATCGAGCCGGTAGCGAGCGAGCTGCATCGCGCGGCCGCCCTCCTGCAGAGCGCCGAGCGGCCGGTGATCCTGGCCGGAAACGGCGTCGCCCGCCAGAGCGCGTCCGCCGCGTTGCGGCGGTTCTGCCAGCAGACCGGGCTGAACGTCATCACGACCTTCATGGGCAAGGGCGTCGTGGATGCCGACAGCCCCCACGCCCTCTTCACGGCGGGCCTGCGCTCCCAGGACTACCCGACGGGGTTCATGGGCCAGGTCGACCTGATGGTGTGCGTCGGCTACGACCTTGTCGAGTGGTCGCCGGAGAACTGGAACCCGACCAGCGATCGCCGCATCATCTGCATCGACACCGTCGCCGCCGAGATCGACGAGCACTACGTCCCCGACGTCGAGCTGACCGGCGACATCGCCCACATCCTCACGCACCTGGGCAACCTGGTCTCCGCCAAGCCACCCGCCCACCTGGCCGCGCCGCCCTACCAGGAGCTGCTGCAGGCGGCGCTCGACCACGGCTCCGACGACGGGTTCCCGGTCAAGCCGCAGCGGGTCCTGCGCGACCTGCGCGCGCTGATGGGGCCCGACGACGTGCTCATCTCGGACGTCGGCGCCCACAAGCTCTGGATCGCACGGCTTTGGCCGACGCGCAAGCCAAACACCGTCCTGATCTCGAACGGCGCGGCCGCGATGGGCTTCGCGCTGCCGGCGGCGGTGGCGGCGCGGCTGGTGCTGCCGCGTGATCGCAGGGTGGTGACGATCTCGGGCGACGGCGGATTCCTCATGAACTTTCAGGAGCTCGAGACGGCCAAGCGGCTCCGGCTCCCGATCGTCAACATCGTCTGGACGGACAGCGCCTACGGCGTGATCGAGATGCACCAGAATCGCAAGTTCGGCCGGCTGGCGGGCACGAAGTTCGACAATCCCGATCTGGTCGGGCTGGCGGAGTCGTTCGGCCTCGCCGGACTGCGCGTCGAGTCGGCCGATCAGGTGACGCCCGTGCTCCGCAAGGCGCTCGAGCTGGACATACCCTCGGTGGTGGAGATTCCGATCGATTACCGCGAGAACGTGCGCTTCTCGCAACGCCTTGCCGACTTGAGCAAGGTCGAGGAAGGAGTGGTCTAGATGGCGACGACGACAGAGTCCGTGCGGAAGATGCTCGTTGGCGGCGACTGGTACGAGACCGGCGAGACGCTGGACGTGACCTCGCCGTTCGACGGCAGCGTGGTGGCGCAGGTCGCCTACGGGGGCGCCGACGACGCCCGCCGCGCGATCGACGCCGCGGCGAAGGCGATGCTCACTCCGGTGCCGGCACACGAGCGCGCCGTCGTCCTCGACCGGCTGGCTGCCATCGTGCGCGACCGCCGAGACGAGTTCGCCGAGACGATCTCGCGCGAGGCGGGCAAGCCGATCGCGACCGCGCGGGTCGAGGCCGAGCGGGCGGTGCAGACCATCCTCTTCTCGGCCGTCGAGGCGCGCTCGCTCGGCGGCGAGGTGATCGGCATGGACGCGCATCCTGCCGGAGTCGGCCACGCCGGCCTCGTGATGCGGCTCCCGATCGGGGTCGTTGGCGCGATCTCACCGTTCAACTTCCCGCTCAACCTGGTCGCGCACAAGGTGGCGCCGGCGTTCGCGGCGGGCTGCGCGGTCGTGCTCAAGCCGGCCGGATCGACGCCGCTCTCGGCGCTGCTCCTGGCCCAGGCGTTTGAGGATGCGGGCCAGCCGGCGGGCTGGCTCAACGTCGTCGTCGGCCGCTCGAGCGAGATCGGCGACGTGATGATCGAGGACGAGCGCGTGCGCCTGATCACGTTCACCGGCTCCTCGGCGGTGGGCTGGAAGCTGCGCGAGCGAGCCGCCCGCAAGAAGGTGTCGCTCGAGCTCGGAAACTCCACGCCCGTGATCGTCCTTGCCGACGCCGACCTCGAGAAGGCGGCGGCGTCCGTCGCGGCCAACGGCTACGCATTCGCCGGCCAGAGCTGCATCTCGGTGCAGCGCGTGTACGTGCAGGACGCGGCGTACGACGACTTCGTCGCCCGGCTGCAGCCCAAGGTGGAGGCGCTCGTGACGGGTGATCCGCTCGACCCCGCCACCCAGGTGGGGCCGGTGATCGACCCGCCGAACCGCGACCGCATCATCGAGTGGGTCAAGGAGGCCGTCGGCAACGGCGCGAAGCTGCTGGCCGGTGGTGACACCGATGAGTCGGGATTGCTGCGGCCGACACTGCTCGGCGACGTCGACCTCGACATGAAGGTGGCCTGCGAGGAGGTGTTCGGGCCCGTGGTGACCCTCGCTCGCGTGCGCGACCTCGACGAGGCCGTCGAACGAGCCAACGGCACCCGCTACGGCCTGCAGGCGGGCATCTTCACCTCGAACATCTCGACGGCGCTGCAGGCGACGCGGGTGCTCGAGTTCGGCGGCGTCACCGTCAACGAGGCTCCCACCTACCGGGCCGACCAGATGCCCTACGGCGGCGTCAAGGACTCCGGCAACACGCGGGAGGGCCCGCGGTACGCCGTGCACGAGATGACCGAGCCCCGGCTGGTCGTGATCGGCTACTGACCGGGCGGCGGGGAACTGCGCCAAAAGGGGTCTGACCCCGTTTGGCGCAGGGCGGTGAGGA
>DATCPV010000124.1:0-2830 GCA_036569885.1 Gaiellales bacterium
CTACTTCACCAGCGACATCGACTACATCCGAATCACGAACTAGCCGCTCAGGCGCCCACGCGGCGCTCGAGGAAGTCGCGGATCGAGGCGAGGTAGAGCTCCGCTTCCTTTTCGAGAATCGTGATGTGGCTCGAGTTTCCGAAGACGACGAACTCGTTGTCGGCGATCCCGTCGGCCAGGGTGCGGCTGCACCGCTGCGGTGACAGCTCGTCGTACCAGCCGCACAGGATCAGCGCCGGCACCGTGATCTCGCCCAGCCGGTCGGAGATGTCGAAGAAGGCCTGCGGCCCGGTGCCTTTGAACTCGTGCGGGCCCCACAGCGCATACGCCGGCCCGGTATCGGCCATGTACGGGCCGGCGATCTCCTCGAACTCCCTCCGCGACCGGGCCGGCTCGTAGGGGCTCGAGCGGCGCAGGTGGCGCGAGTTCAGCTCGAGCACGGCGTCGAGGTATTCGGGGGCGTCCAGGTCGTCCTCGGCCTCGTGCTTCAGCATCAGCGCGTGCATGTCCTTGCCCAGCGCCATCCGGTGCTCGGCGATGTCGAGCAGGTAGTCCTTCCCGTTCGCGTAGGTGTTCGAGAGCACGAGCGCGTTCACGTTCTGGGGGTGGTCGAGCGTGTAGGCCAGCGCCAGCATCCCGCCCCATGACTGGCCGAGCAGCGTGACGACGCCCAGGTCGAGGCCCGAGCGGACGGTCTCGACCTCCGCTACGAAGCGCGGGATCTGCCACAGGCTGGGATCGTCGGGCCGGTCGGAGTCGCCGCCGCCGAGCTGGTCGTAGAGGACGAGCCGCATGTCCCCGCCGACGACCTCGGCCAGGCGGTCGAGGTACCTGCTGCTCGATCCCGGCCCGCCGTGCAGCGCGAGCAGCGTCCGGCTGCCCGTGCCGAAGACGCGGTAGGCGATGTGGTAGCCGCGCTCGACCTCCAGCCGGCCCTCGCTTGTGAGCGGCACCGCACGCCGTGCCGGGCCGCCGGTCCCCGTCGTCATATCCCGCGCACCTCCGGGTCGTTTCGCAACAGCATATTCCGGCCAATTGGCGTCAAGCCGAATTGCCAATTGGCCGGGTTTCGCCTGCGATACGCTGACCCCATGCGTGACATCGGAATCGGACTGGTGGGGTCGGGGTTCATCGCCCAGTGCCATGCGGAGGCGTTCAAGACGGTGCCGGCGGCCGCCCTGCGCGGCGTCGCGTCGCACACCCCGGGCAATGCCGAGCGGTTTGCGGCCGGGCACGGCATTCCCCGCCACCACACCGACTACCGGGCGCTGATCGAGCAGCCGGACGTGGACATCATCTGCATCGGTGCCCCCAACGACCTGCACTGTGAGATCACGGTGGCGGCCGCGTCGGCCGGCAAGCATGTGATCTGCGAGAAGCCCCTTGCGCGCACGCTGGCCGAGGCCGACGAGATGATCGCGGCGTGCACCCGGGCGGGCGTGCTCCTGATGTACGCCGAGGAGTTGTGCTTTGCGCCCAAGTACGTGCGGGCGAAGGAACTGGCCGACGAGGGCGCGCTGGGGCCGGTGTACCTGGTCCGCCAGGGCGAGCAGCACCTCGGCCCGCACTCGGACTGGTTCTGGGATCCCGAGCGCGCCGGCGGCGGAGTGCTCATGGACATGGGCTGCCACGGCATCGAGTTCGCGCGCTGGGTCTACGACAAGGCCCCGGCCGAGTCGGCGACCGCCGAGCTGGGCACCTTCGTGCACGGCGACCGCACCCAGGCGGAGGATCACGCGGTGTGCGTCGTCCGGTTCGAGGGGAACCGGCTCGGGGTGGTGGAGACGAGCTGGGCGAAGCCCGGCGGGATGGACGACCGCGCCGAGCTGGTCGGGCCGGAGGGCATCACCTACGTCGACATCCTGCGCGGCTCGGCGCTCTTGACGTACAGCGAGCACGGATACGGCTACGCGGTCGAGAAGGCGCCGCAGACAAGCGGCTGGACGTTCACGATGTTCGACGAGCTCTGGAACTACGGCTTCCCGCAGGAGATGCGGCACTTCGTGGACTGCGTGCTCTCCGGCGGCGAGCCCGCCGAGACGGGCGCCGACGGCCGGGCGGTGCTCGAGATCATCTATGCGATGTATCTCGCCGCCGGCGGCGAGGGTCGCGTCTCGCTCCCGCTCGAGATCAGCCCCGAGGCCGCCGCCCGACCGCCGTACCTGTGCTGGAAGGAGCCGGCGGCCGCTCGCTGAGGAGCCCAGGTGGCGAAGCTCGACAAGGCACGATGGTGGGCGATCCGCCCCGCCCAGAACCGCAAGCCGGCGACCTACCGCTGCCCGCTGTGCGGCTACCAATTACACGCCATGACGAGCCATGCGCTGATCGCGCCCGAGGGCGATGCGAACCGGCGCCGCCACGCCCACATGGAGTGCGTCGCGGCCGCGCGCGAGGCCGGACGCCTGCCCCTGCTCGACGAGTGGCGTGCGACGCAGCCACGGCAGCCGTCGCTGCTCCGGCGCGTGCTGCGGCGGCGTTAGCCGGCTCGGGCGCGCAGGCGACGGTCGCCGCCGTCCGCCGTCATCCGCCGCAGCGAGACCCACACCAGGCCGCTGATGGCAGCCGCCCGAAACCGATCCGAGGGGTCACGCCGGACCGCCATCATCGTGGCCGTCGCCTGCAGGCACAGCAATACGGCGAAGACCGCGACGTTTCCCTTGAAAAACCGGCGCATGAGCGGAGCGTATCGAACGGCGCGGCATCGCCTCGGTGATCCGGCTGCCGTTCAAGCCGGGCTAATTGAGGATCTGCCGAGCGGCCTCGAGCCGGAACGGCTCGAGCCTGCGCCGCTGGTCCTGGGCGCGTTCGATCAGGCGGTCGAGGTCGACGC
>DATCPV010000125.1:0-3116 GCA_036569885.1 Gaiellales bacterium
CCAGCCACTACCGCGCCTGTGCGCGGGTGATCCCCGCGATGAAGGCCGCCCGCCGGGGGTCGATCGTCAACATCTCGTCGACCGCCGGGCTCTACGGCATGGGGTTTCGGGCGCCCTACGTCGCCGCCAAGTGGGCGGTGATCGGGCTGACGAAGACGCTCGCCATCGAGTTGGGGCCATACGGTGTTCGCGCGAACGCGATCTGCCCCGGCTCGGTTGACGGCGATCGCATGCGTGGAGTCATCGAGCGCGAGGCGGCCGCGCGGGGGACGCCGGCCGAGGCGGTGGAGCGCGAGTACCTGGAGGGCCAGTCGATCGCCCGCTTCGTCCAGCCGGAGGAGATCGCCGACCTGTGCCTCTACCTGGCCTCGGATGCGGCCCGGATGATCACCGGCCAGGCGATCGCGGTCGACGGGCACACCGAGACCTTCCACATCGGCTAAGTCGTTATACTGCTATAATCGTTATATGTCTATCACCATCACGCCGGCGGCGGGTGCTGCCGAACCGGTAAGGCGCGCTCGGCCGTGGCTCGTGCTCGCGATCTGCTGCATGAGCCTGCTGATCGTGGGGATGGACGTGACGATCGTCAACGTCGCGTTGCCGTCGATCCGGCTCGACCTCGGCGCGTCGGTGTCGGCGCTGCAGTGGACGACCGCCGGGTACACCATGGCGCTCGCGAGCCTCCTCATGCTGGGCGGGTCGACCGCGGATCGCCTGGGCCGTGCGCGGGTGTTCAAGTTCGGCCTCGCACTGTTCACGGCCGCGTCGCTGGCCTGCAGCCTCGCGCCGGGGATCGGCTGGCTGATCGCGTTCCGGGTGGTTCAGGGCGCCGCCGGCGCGATGCTCAATCCGGTGGCCATGTCGATCATCCGCACCACCTTCGAGGATCCGCGCCGGCGGGCGCAGGCGATCGGGATCTGGGGCGCTATGGTGGGCATCAGCATGGCCCTGGGGCCCGTGCTCGGCGGCGTCCTTGTCGGGCTGAGCTGGCGGGCCGTCTTCCTGGTGAACATCCCCATCGGCCTGGCAGCGATCGCGCTCACGGCGCGCTTCGTGCCGGAGTCGCGCGCGCCTCGGCCGCGTCGTCCCGACCCTGTTGGCCAGGTGCTGGTCATCCTCATGCTGGCCAGCTTGACAGCGGCGATCATCGAGGGCCCCAGCCTGGGTTGGCGCTCGCCGGGGATCGTCGCCCTCGCGGTCGCGGCGGGCGTGTCGCTCGCGACCCTCGTGCGCCATGAGCTGCGCACGGTCGACCCGCTCATCGAGCTGCGCTTCTTCGCCAGCCGGCCGTTCGCCGCGGCGACGGTCATCGCCGTCACGGCGTTCACGGCCTTCGGCGGATTCCTGTTTCTGAACACGCTCTACCTGCAAAACGTGCGCGACCTCTCGCCGCTCCACGCCGGCCTCTGCACGCTGCCCATGGCGGCCATGACGGTGGTGTGCAGCCCCATCTCCGGCCGCGTCGTCGGAGCGCGCGGGGTGCGCGGCCCGCTGGTCGTCGGCGGCCTCGGGCTGGGCGCCGGCAGCCTGATGCTCGTGTCGCTGAGCCCCCACTCCTCGCTCGGGTGGGTGCTGGCCGCCTACTGTGTCTTCGGAGTGGGGTTCGGCGCCGTGAATCCCCCGATCACGAACGCCGCGGTGTCAGGCATGCCGCCGAGCCAGGCCGGTGTGGCCGCGGCCGTGGCCACGACGAGCCGCCAGGTCGGCCTGACGCTCGGCGTCGCGCTGTTGGGCGCGCTCGCAACCGCGCGGGTGGACGGCTCGCTCCACGATCATCTCGCGACAGCCAGCCACCTGGCGTGGTGGCTCATCGCCGCCATGGGAGCCGCGATCGTGGCGCTCGGGTTGGCCGCGAGCACCGCCGGGGCGGAGCGCAGCGCAGAGCGGACCGCGGTGCGGCTGCGGGAGACATGATGGGCGCCGCCGACACGGACCCGGCGCGTCGCGCCTGGCGCGCGATGTCGGGCATCGTGCTCGACCACGACCGCAAGGTCGCGGTGTCTGAGGCGCTCGGCCTGAGCTTCGCGCGCGTGCGCGCGCTGCGGCGGCTGGCACCCGCCCCCCTGACGCTGCGCTCACTCGCCGAAGCGCTGGCGGCAGACCCGCCGTATGTCACGCTGATGGTCGACGACCTGGAGGAGCGCGGGCTGGTTCAGCGGATGCCTCATCCCGAAGACCGGCGGGCGAAGCTGGTGGAGCTGACCGCCGCCGGCCGCGCCGCCGCCGCACGTGCCGACGCGATCCTGGATGAGCCGCCCGCCGCGCTCCGCGACCTTCCCGCCGAGGACCTCGCGGCCCTGCTGCGCGTGCTCGAGCGCCTCAGGAGCCGACCAGGTCCCTGAACGCCGGGTCCTCGCGGATCGGGTCGAAATCGGAGTCGTCGACGGCGAGCCGGCGGAATCGCTCCCCCCGGTCGATCGCGAGGCGCAGGTGCCTGATCGCGTCCGCGGGCCGTCCCGCCAGGCTCTCGCAGCACGCAAGGTTGAAGAGCGCTCCGCCGTATTCGGGATGGGCCTCGATTGCTGCATGTGCACCATCGGCAGCCTCGGCGTACTGCCCCGCCTCGTAGAGCGGATGGAAGGGCGCCCAGAGCTCCCAACCATCCGCCTGGTAGGCCTCCCCCGGGGTCCCGCCGACCACGACGATCGTCGTCCCGGGCTCCTCGGCAAACGCCGTGCGCTTGACTCCGGGAGCGGCGAACACGAACGTCCCCGCGGGGCCATCCACCCGCTCACCGTCGAGCTCGAACCTCGCGCGGCCCTCCAGGACGAGGTAGAGCTCCTCGGCGTCGTCCGCCTCGTCGTGCTCGTTGATGATCCGATCGCCTGCTTCCGGGCCCGTCCACGCATTGACGCCAAAGGATGTGATGCCAAAGTGCTTCCGGAGCGCACGCCAGGGCCGGCGGCCGTCACTGACCTCTTCGACCTCGTCGAGACGCGCCACTCTGTAACCGCTCATATCACCCTATTTCCCCTCCGTCGGGTGGCTCCCCTCACCGATACGGGCGAGTGGAGATGATCGCGCAGTTCTACCGGCTGGCGGGGCCTAACACAACCGGCGTGCCCGGTGCCCCACCCCGAGCGTCGCCCTCGGACGTCAACCCTGCCTCAGTC
>DATCPV010000126.1:0-2491 GCA_036569885.1 Gaiellales bacterium
ACCTGAAGCTGGCCGAGGTGAACAGGGGCTTCGAGCTGATGGAGGCCCAGGACGGCATTCGCAGCGTGCTGCACTTCTCGTAACCGGGCGTGGACGCCTTCGTCTGCGTCACCTGCGGCACGCAGTTCCCGCCGACCGCCCGGCCGCCCAAGGGGTGCCCGATCTGCCTGGACGAGCGCCAGTACGTCGGCCATGCGGGCCAGCGCTGGACAACGGTCGCCGCGCTCTCCCAGGATCACCGAAACCGGGTGGAGGAGCTCGAGCCCGGCCTGACCGGGATCGGCACCGAGCCGGCGTTTGCCATCGGCCAGCGGGCGCTCGCCGTCGGCGGGCTGCTGTGGGACTGCGTCACGCTGATCGATGCCGACACGATCGCCGCCGTGCACGCCGCGGGCGGCGTCCACACGATCGCGATCTCGCACCCGCACTACTACTCGGGGATGGTCGAGTGGGCCGAGCGGCTCGATGCGCGGGTGCTGCTCCACGAGGCCGACAGCCGCTGGGTGATGCGACCCAGCCCGCGCATCGAGTTCTGGTCGGGCGAGCGACTCGCGGCCGCCGACGGCCTGGAGCTGCTGCGGCTGGGCGCCCACTTCGAGGGCGGCACGGTGTGCCTGTGGCGGGACGGCGCCGGCGGTCGCGGCGCGCTGCTCTCGGGCGACATCGTCCAGGTGGTCTCCGACCGGGCTTGGGTCAGCTTCATGCGCAGCTACCCCAACCTCATTCCGCTCTCGGCCGCCGAGGTCGCCCGCATCCGCGGGATCGTCGAGACGCTCGCGTTCGACCGCGTATACGGCGCCTGGTGGGACGCGGTCGTGCCGGACGACGGCCGCGCGAAGGTGCTGCGGTCGGCCGACCGGTACCTGCGGGCGCTCGAGGCCGCGAAGGTTTAGCGGCTGCGGGCCTCGCCGATCGTGCCGAGTGCGATCGCGAACGCCCCGATCCCCAGCGGCACCAGGCTGTAGGCCTGATCGACGACCCCGGTGATGCCGAGGGGCAGCGCGATCACGACGGCCACCACGTAGCACGCGATGGCGAGGGCCATGAACAGCGGGGAGACGGATCGGGCGCCCATGCGGCGCCCATAGCCTACCCCACCGAGCGAGCGGTTAGAGCTTCTTGAACCGGCGGCGCCAGCCGCCGCCCGGCTCGGAATCGTCGGGAAGCGCCATGACGCGCAGCCGGGTGAAATCGATGGCGGGCGCCTCGCCCGAGGGGCGCGGGTCGCGGGCGGCGAGCCGCTCGACCCGGGCGCGGTTCTCGGGATCGATCTCGATGAAGCTGCAGCCGACGATCAGGCGGCCGGCGGCGTCGGACTCACGCACCGACGACACCCGCACATCGGCGTCGACGTGCTCGGCGAAGAACCGGCCGTGGAAGAGCAGCCGGTCGCCGGGCCGCAGGACGCGGTTGGTCGCAAGCGCGACGCCGTCGACCGAGAGGTCGACCATCGTGCCGTCGACGCGGTCCCCGTCCACGACGTGCTGGCAGTTCACCGCGGCCAGCCAGGCCATTCCGCCGGACGGCACGCGCGGGTTGCGCCGGCGGCTCACGTCGGGCACCACCTGCTCGGCGCGCAACCGGGCACGGGCAAGATCGTGGTTGTAGTAGTCGGCCTCGTCCACCAGGAGGGTCACGACCCACGGCTCGCCGTCGGCCGTCACGAGCCGGCCGCGCAGGCGCATCCCGCCGGCGACCGAAAGCCGCGGCGCGGTCACCCAGACGGAGTCGCCGGCCATCCCGGAGGGCTGCACGACGACGTTTGAGCCGTCCTGGTTCTCAAGGGCGGTTTCGAGGCCCGAAAAGAGCATCGAGATCGCCTGCTGTCGAGAAAGCTCTGCCATTCTGCAAACGTCATCGGCGCAAGCGGGTCACAACATGAGCGCAGATCGGCGCGCCCGTCCGGCGACGCCTCTACACTGCCGGACTTGCCTCGGACTAGGGCCCCGCGGCAATCCGTCTGCTCGACGTGTCACAGGCGCGTCCGGCCGGCGGCGTTCGTGCTGTCGAGTAAGGAGATGAGACCCTGAAGAAGGCACTCACCGCCGTTTCGGTGCTGGCGGCAACAACCTTTCAAGCACCCACCGCACTGGCCTGGCACTCGTCAGGCTTCATCCCCTGGACACAGGCGCCGCACCCCAAGCTCGTGCACAAGCTGCGCCGGGACATCCGCCTCCGACGCGATCACGCCGTCCACCGGGCATGGAAGCTCGGCATCATCCTCACCCCGGCTCCTCGCGAGCGGCTCACGGTCGAGGTCGGCGCTCTGCGCGCAATGGATGCGCGCTGGCACCTGCGGGCGCACCGGTACCGGCTGGCGCTGCGGCAGCGTGCGCCGGTATATGCCGCGCTCGCATGCATCCACAGCTACGAGGGCTCTTGGTCGGCCTACTCGCCCGCCGGGCCGTACTATGGCGGCTACCAGATGGATCCGAGCTTCGAACGACACTACGGGAGCGACTACATGCGGGTGTGGGGCGACGCCCTGAAC
>DATCPV010000127.1:0-2351 GCA_036569885.1 Gaiellales bacterium
CCCTCGAGGAACGGCTCGGCCAGAATGATCGCGTGGGTCTCGGACGTCGTCTCGGTATCGACGCCCGGGCCGAGCAGGGCGCCCTCGAGCACCACCGACGCCTGCTCGCCGCTGATGCGTGGGTCCTTCCACTCATGGAGCAGGCCGATCGCCGACACCACGTCCTCCCAGTCAGCTTCCGCACACGTGAAGCTCTCCATCGATGGGCCTCCAGCCACGACACAAAACGAGCGAGATGACCGGGCTCCTGGGGTCTGGCGGGACGTGGCGATGATCTGGGCCGCGCATCCGGATGGTACCACCGGCCTTCTGCGGCCGGGACTCAGCTCGCGCGCGTCTTGACCTCGGGGCACGCCGGGCGTTGTGTCAGTGCCGGTGTGAGAGGGGCGCTGGTGCGAGCGCGCGACCGGCCACCGGGCGGCCGGCCACCAGCACCAGCCAGATCCGCTCGCGATCGGTGAGCAGGCGAATATCGGCGGCCGGATCGCCGTCGACGACGACGAGGTCGGCGGCCGCCCCCGGCCGGATCGTGCCGACGTCCGCCAGGCCCAGCGCCACCGCGGCGCCGGCCGTGGCGGCGGTGATGCCCTCCATCGCGCTCAGGCCGCCGTCCACCATCCGCACGGCCTCGATCAGGTTGGCGCCAGGGGGCCCGCTGTCGTGGCCCATGGCCAGCGTCACACCGGCGGCGCGGGCGGCCGCCAGCGTGCGGTAGGCCTCGTCCTGCTGGCGCTTGGCCTGCTCGACCAGCACCGGCCCAAAGCACGTCACGAAGCGCTCCGACAGGTCGTGGAACGTCGTCAGGGTGGGCACGAGCACCTGGCCCCGCTCGGCCATTGCCGCCAGAAGCTCAGGCGCACGGTGAAGCGAGAGGCCGTGCTCGATCGTGTCGACGCCCTGCTCGATCGCCAGGCGCGTGCCGGCAAGGCCCTCGGCGTGCGCGGCGACGCGGAATCCCATCCGGTGCGCCTCGTCCACGATCGCCCCCAGCTCCTCCCTCGTCATCTGGGCGGGCTCGGGATCCTCGCGCTCGACCGAGCGGGCGCCGGTCGCCATCACCTTGATGAAGCTCGCGCCGGTGCGGATCTGCTCGCGCACGGCCTTGCGCATCTCGTCGGGGCCGTCCGCCTCGCGGTACATGGTGCCGAAGATCTTCCCGCCGGGCGATGTGGCCGAGATGATGCGCCCGCACGAGAGCACACGCGGTCCCTCGAGGAGACCCAGCTCGACGGCGCGGCGCACGGCGACGCCCTCGTCGTCGTAGCTGCCCACGTCGCGCACCGTGGTGATCCCTGCGGCGAGCAGCTCGGCGGTCGCGCGGGCCAGGATGAAGTAGCCCAGCTCGCGCGGGCGCGGATCCTCGCCGTGCAGGAAGGGCGGCGGCCCGAAGCCGGGGCTGCGGTCGGTATCGCTCGACAGGTGCACGTGCGAATCGATCAGGCCCGGCAGCAGGGTGCGGCCGCCGGCGTCCACCGCACCCGCGGGCGGGGCCTCGCCGCCGGCTTCGTCGATCCGCTCGATGCAGCCGTCCGCAAGCGTGATGGCCATACGGTCACGCGGTGGCGATCCGTCGCCCGCGATCAGGCGGACGTTCCAGAGCAGCGTCGGCGGATCGGTCACCCGGGCAACGATACTCAGACGATCGTCGTCACGTTTTCGGTGGCGATGATCTGGACGGGCAGGGGCCGGCTGGTCTGTCCCACGCGAACGGCAAGAGTGGTGCTCGGCTGATCCGCGATCGACTTCGACTCCTGGTCGAGGATGGCGATGAACATGTAGCTGCCGGGCGGCAGGTTCAGGCGGAAGCGCCCGTGGCGATCCGCGCGGAGCCGCCGTTGGAGCCGCCGGCCCGAAACCGTGACGCCCCGCACGAGAACGGGCGCTGATCTGATTGGGTCGAGGCTGGAGTCGGAGGTTGCAGACGGGATGCCGCTGCCGGCGTCCATGAGGACGGCGCCGGCGATCGGCACGACGGCCGCGCGGCCCGGCTTGGCCGGGCTCCCTGACGAGTCGTGCCAGACGATGAGTCCGACGATGGCCGCAAGTGCCACCACCAGCGCGGCGCGGCGCGCGATTCGCATATCCCTCGGACGCCGCACCCGACCGAATGGTTCCTACGCCGCCCAGGGCGGCACCGTCTCCGTCCCGTCCACCGTCGCCCGAGCGCCGGCCGGCAGGATCACGACCGCCTCGAACGCACCGGGGCCGGGATTGGAGATCACGAACTCGCGCCCGGCGGGAACGATGAGGGCGCCGCCGGCGTCCACGCGGTCGTGCGAATCGGCGAACGTGGCGACGGCGCCTCCCGAGAGGGCGACGAAGATCTCCTCGCGGTCGAGCGTGTGCGGCGG
>DATCPV010000128.1:0-1908 GCA_036569885.1 Gaiellales bacterium
GCCCACGGGCCTCGAGGTCTGTGTTGCGCACAAGGGGTTCCTGTGGCTCGAGATCGAGACGAGTGGCGTCGCCGCGCACGGGTCGCGCCCCGACCTGGGCGTCGATGCGATCGCCGCCATGGGCGGCGTCCTCACCGGCCTGCACAGGCTCGCACACGAGCTCGCGGCCGGCCGTTCACACCCCCTGCTCGGGCCGGGATCGGTCCACGCCTCGCTGATCGAGGGCGGCCGCGAGCTCTCGAGCTACCCCGACCGCTGCCTGCTCTCGATCGAGCGGCGCACGATCCCCGGCGAGACGCGGGAGCTGGTCGAGCAGCAGGTGCGCGCGCTGGCCGAGGGCGCGACGGTGCGCACGACCTTCGAGCGGGCGCCGTTCGAGGTCGACCCGGCCGAGGGCATCGTCGCCGCCGTCCGCCGCCACGCCGGCGCGGTGCTCGGCCACGAGCCGGCGGTCGTGGGCCACAGCGCCTGGATGGACGCGGCCGTCCTCGCGGCGGCGGGCATCCCCACGGTCGTCTTCGGCCCGTCCGGCGCGGGTGCGCACGCCACCGACGAATGGGTTGACGTGGCATCCGTCGCGGCCTGCGCCGACGTCATCGAGGCCGTCGCCCGCGAGTTCTGCGCCTAAATGGAGTCTTCGCGCCGCAGCTGCGCGACGCACTCGATGTGCGGCGTGTGCGGGAACATGTCCAGCGGCCGCACCCGCTCGAGCCGGTAGCCGCCGTCGACCAGCTGGCGGGCGTTGGGGGCGAACGTCGTCGGGTTGCACGAGACGTACACGAGCCGCTCGGGAGCAAGCTCGAGCACCCGCCGGACGGTCTTGGGGGTGAGCCCCGAGCGGGGCGGATCGACGAACACGACATCGGGCCGCGGCGCGCGCTCGAGCAGGGGCCGCACGCTCTTGGCCGCATCGCCCTCGAGGAACTCGGCGTTCGCGATCCCGTTCCGCTCGGCGTTTCGGCGCGCCCCGGCGATGGACTCCGGCGAGATCTCGATGCCGTACACCCGGCCTGCCCGGCGCGCCGCCAGCAGGCCGATCGCCCCGGCGCCGCAGTAGAGATCCCAGACGACGTCGTCGGGCCGCAGGTTGGCGAACTCGATCGCGATCGCATACAGCTGCTCGGCCATCACGGTGTTGGTCTGCATGAACGCGCCCGGACTGACCTCGAAGTCCAGCCCGCCGATGCGCTCGGAAAACCACTCGCGGCCGATCAGGACGGAGTGCTCGAGGCCGCCGGTGACCTCGGCCACCCCCGCGTTGACGGCGTGGACGACGCCGACGACGCCCGCGGGCAGCAGCTCGGTCAGCCGGCCGACGGCCGGGACGTCGCCCGGCGCCGTCACGAGCATCGCCAGGAGCTCCCCCGTCGCGGCCCCTTCGCGCACGACGAGGTGACGCAAAAAACCGCCGCCCGAGCGCTGGTTGTGGGCCTCGAGCCCCTGCTCCCGCGCCCACCGCTCGAACGCCCGGCGGACGTCGTTGGCGATGTCGGAGACGATGTGGCAGTGGTCGACGGCGATCAGCCGGTCCCAGCGGCCGAGCTGATGGAACCCGAGCGACGGGCCGTCGGGCCCCTGTGACCACGAGTACTCGACCTTATTGCGGTAGCCGTAGAGCTCCTGCGCAGCGACCATCGGCTCGGGCTCGACGTCGGTGAAGCCGCCGATCCGCTCGAGCGCATCGACGACCTGGGCGTGCTTGTGGCGCAGCTGCTCGGGGTAGTCGAGGTCCTGCCACGCACACCCGCCGCAGACGCCGAAGTGGGCACAGCGGGCGTCGACCCGGCCCGGGCCGGGCTCGAGCAGCTCGATCGTCCGCGCCTCGGCATAGCGGCGCTTGAACTTCGTCACCCGGGCGCGAACGCGGTCGCCCGGGAGCGCCCGCGTGACGAAGACCACCAGCTCGCC
>DATCPV010000129.1:0-2339 GCA_036569885.1 Gaiellales bacterium
GGCAGCTCCAGGGAGCGCCTCCGCATCGAGGCGAGCACCGTCTCGCGGTCGGGGCAGACGAGGTCGGCGCGCACGCCGTGGTGGGTGACCTCGGGCGCGAGCCGGGCGGCGACGGTGTCGATGTCGCCGCGCCGGATCGCGTCGAGGTAGTCGGTGAAGATGATCTCGATATTCGATGCCATCGAGACAGCGTACGCCTTCTGTGGCCCTAGAACCGGCCCTTGGCGACGATCACACCGGCCGCGGTGTGCACGCTCACACCGGTGCCGGCGCTGACGCGCGGGACGGCCTGGCCGAGCTGGGTCGAGCGGTTCAGGTGCGCGTTTCCGAGCCTGCCGACAACCATCGTGCCGACCTTGGTGCCGGCGACGAACACGGTCAGGCGCCGTCCGGCGAGCCGCCGGGCGTGCTCGATCTCCACCTCGAGCTCACGGTTGCCGGCTTCGTGGCTGAACTTGGCCTTGCCGGAGGCCGCGGGGAACGCGGCTCCGCCCTTGAGCGTCGCGGTGATCGACGCCGGCTGGGCCTGGGCGGCAGGCGAGACGACGGCGGTGACCGCCGCGATCAGCACCAGTGCGAACATCGTGCGGGAGATACGGGTCATGGGGTGGATCCTTTCGGGTGGGAGTGAAGGGGATCGTGCGGTGGGTCAGTCGTCGCCGGAGCCGTCGTGGCCCGAGCTGGAGTGGTCGCTGCCGTCGCCGGAGTTGTCGTCGCCCTGCTCGGTCTCGCCGTCGTGTCCGCGGACGTCCTCGCCGGGCTCGTTGGCGCGGCCGCGGGCATCGCCCGGCTGCGCGTGGTGGTGGCGCCTGGGGCGGACGGCGTCGCGGCGTTCGTGGGTCACGACGGCGGACCGGGTGGTCTGGGCCGCGACCGTGTGGATCGGCGTGGCACGCGACGACGCGGAGCTCGTGCTCGCCGCCAGCAGGACTCCGGCGGCCGCGGCGGCCGGGATTCCGGCTGCCAGGGTGAGGCGCTTGGTGAGGGTGCTTCGGGTCACTTCCGTCTCCTTCGGGTGGTGGTTCCAGGTCACTGGAGACACCGTAGGAGACGGCCGGTTAAGCCCTGGCCAAGGGACGGAACGGGGTGGTTAAGCGGTTGGCAAGGCTGCGGTCAGCTGTCGCCGCCGCCGTCCGAGCCGTGCCCGGAACTGCCCGAGCCGTCGTCCGACCCGGTCGAGCCGCCGCCGTGGTCGTCGGTCGTGGCCGTCGTCGTGGACGGGGCGCCGAGGCCCGGCTTGCGATGGCGCTTGACCGTGGTCTTGGCCGGCTCCGGGGCGGCCTTGTGTACGGTGCCGCCGCCGAAGTGGGGCGTGAGCCCGGCCGGGGTGTCGCCGATGGCCTCGCTCGATGCGTAGAACACCGCCGCGGCCATGACGCCCGGAAGCGTGATCGCCGCGACCACCAGCAGGATTGTCGTCAGGCGCGCGCGCATGCTTCCAGAGTAGGCGCCAGCCGGCCAGGCGCGGGTTATGGGTGGGTTAGGAGTTGGCAATGTCGCCGCCCTGCGAGGCCACGGGCAGCCGCACGGCGATGCTCGTGCCAGAGCCGCCGGGCTCCAGTTCGGCCGCGCCGCCCCAGCGCGCCGCCAGGTCGCGCACGATGGCGAGGCCCAGCCCCGTGCCGCCGGGCGCCGCCGACCCGGCGCTGCCGCGGAAGAAGCGGTCGAACACCCGCGCCGCCTCGACTGGGTCGATGCCCGGGCCCTCGTCCTTCACCCGCACGATTCCGCCGTCGTCCACCGAGACTGAGACGGCTCCGCCGGGTGGGGTGTAGACGATGGCGTTCTCGATCAGGTTGTCGAGCACGACGGCGACGTCGCCCGCGTCGGCGGCGACCCAGACCGGGCCGGCGGGCTCCTCGAGCGCGAAGCCGTTGCCGTGCTCCGCTGCGACGGGCCGCCATCGGTCGGCGGCCGCCCGCGCCTGGCCGCGCAGGTCGCATACCGCCGCGGCCTGCGGCGGCACCCCGGCGCGGGCCAGCACCAGCAGGTCGGACACGAGGTCGGCCAGGCGGTCGACCTCACGCAGGCCGGCCTCGGCGTCGGCGTTTGCGGGCGGCCCGGCCGCGATCGCCTCCAGGCGCAGCCGCATGCCCGTGAGCGGTGTGCGCAGCTGGTGCGAGGCGTTGCCGACGAACTCGCGCTGCGACTCGATCAGCCCCACGAGCTCGTCGGCCATTCGGTTCATGGCCCGGGCGACGTCGGCGACGTCCGTCGGCCCGGCCTCGGGCGCGCGCGCCTCCAGATCGCCGCGGCCGAGGCGCACCGCGGTGGCCCCGAGCGCGTGGATCGGCCGCGCGAGCGAACTCGCCAGGAACCACGCGACGGCGAGGCCGACG
>DATCPV010000130.1:0-11122 GCA_036569885.1 Gaiellales bacterium
CCCGTGGTTCTGCGCAAGCCAGTTCCATCCGGAGTTCAAGTCGCGGCCCAACCGGCCCCAGCCGTTGTTCCGGGACTTCGTCGGCGCCGCCGTCGCCGCCCGCAGCGACCGGCGACCGGCCGATCCCGCCTCTGTGGCCGAGAACCTGCCCGCGTAGCCTCGGCGCGACGATCCATGGACAACTGGGCAGAGCTCGATCGACACATGCACCGGCTGGCTGACCTCGGCCGGATGGCGGCGCTCCTGTCGTGGGATCAGCAGACCATCATGCCGCGCCGGGGGGCCGAGGCGCGGGCGCGCGCCGTTGCGACGCTGCGTGTGATCCGCCACCGCCAGCTGACCGACCCGCATCTGGGCGAGCTGCTCGATCAGGCCCGCTCGGCGGATCTCGACGAGCCCCGCGCCGCGATGGTACGCGTGCTCACGCACGACCGTGAACGGGCGGTGCGCCTGCCCGACGATCTCGTCCGCCGGCTGGCGCTGGCCGGCTCGCGCGGCCAGGCGGTGTGGGAGGAAGCCCGTGCCGCCCGCGACTGGGACCGGTTCCGGCCCTGCCTCGAGGAGATGGTGGCGCTCAAGCGCGAGCAGGCCGATCTGCTCGGCCATGAAG
Source organism: Gaiellales bacterium (assembly GCA_036569885.1). GTDB lineage: Bacteria > Actinomycetota > Thermoleophilia > Gaiellales > JAICJC01 > JAICJC01. The sequence continues at coordinate 611 of DATCPV010000130.1, forward strand.
GCGAGGCCTACGACGCGCTCATGGACGCCTATGAGCCGGGCATGCGCACGGCCCGTGTCGAGCCGCTTTTCGCCGCGCTGGCCGAGGAGCTCCAGAGCCTGCTCCGGGCGATCGCCGCGGTCGGCCCGGCTCCGCCGCCGCCCTTCGCCGGGCGCCACTTCGCCGACGCCACCCAATGGGACTTCACGATGCGGCTCCTGCGCGACATCGGCTTCGACCTCGACGCGGGCCGGCAGGATCGTTCCGCCCACCCGTTCACGACCACGATCGCCCTGCACGACATCCGCCTGACCACGCGCCTCGACGAGTCCGACCCCTTCACCGGCATCTCGTCGACCATGCACGAGGCCGGCCACGGTCTGTATGACCAGGGCTTCGATCCGGCGTACGAGGACACGCCGATCGCCGAGGCGCCCTCGCTCGGGCTGCACGAGTCGCAGTCGCGGCTGTGGGAGAACCTGGTCGGCCGCAGCCTGCCGTTCTGGCGCCACTACGCGCCGGTGATGGCCGAGACGTTCGGCGACGCGATGGCCGGCGCGAGCGCGGAGGACGTCTATCGCGAGGTCAACCGGGTGCAGCCCTCCCTGATCCGGGTCGAGGCCGACGAGGTCACCTACAACCTGCACATCCTGATCAGGTTCGAGCTCGAGCTCGCGCTGCTGCGCGGTCGCCTCGAGGTGGCCGAACTGCCCGAGGCGTGGAATGCCGCCTACCAGGAACGCCTGGGCGTGCGGCCGCCGCATGCCGGCGTGGGGGTGCTGCAGGACGTCCACTGGTCGAGCGGATCGTTCGGCTACTTCCCCACCTACACGATCGGCAACCTGTACTCGGCCATCCTGTGGGAGCGCATCGCAACCGACCTGCCCGACATCGACGCTCAGGTCGGGCGGGGGGAGTTCGCACCCCTGCTCGGGTGGCTGCGCACGCACATTCATCACGCCGGCTACCTCCACGAGGGCGACGACCTGATCGAGCGCGTCACCGGCACGCGGCTGCGGCACGGCCCGTTCATGCGCTACCTGTGGGGGAAGTTCGGGCCGCTGTACGGGCTCGAGGTTCCGGCTGAGCACGCCTTCGCCGCAGGCGGCGAGCGCCCGTGAGCACGACGGGGGTGGGGGGCGTCGTCGATCTCTTCTGCGACCTGGCGGCCATCCCGAGCCCCTCCCGCAAGGAGCGGGCTGTGGCCGACCGCGTGCTCGAGCTCCTGCGCGGGCTGGGCCTCGAGGCAGACGAGGACGACGCCGGGGCGCGGATCGGGTCGGACATCGGCAACATCTACTGCCGGCTCGCGCCCACCGCCGGGGAGGGGACGCCGATCTTCCTGAACGCCCACCTCGATACGGTGCCCCCCGACGGTCCGATCGAGCCCGAGGTGCGAAACGGCGTCGTCGTCAACCGCCGCGACACGATCCTCGGCGCCGACAACAAGGCAGCGGTCGCGGTGATGCTGGCCGCCGTCGCGCGCCTGGCCGGCGGCACCCCGCACGCCGGTGTGGAGCTGGTGCTGACGCCCATGGAGGAGGTCGGCCTGCACGGCGCCAAGGCGTTCGACCTCGGCCGGCTGCACGCCGGGGTCGGGTTCTGCTACGACCATGCGGCGCCGATCGGCAACGTCGTTCTCGCTGCCCCGACCCAGAAGTCTCTCCAGCTGCACTTCATAGGCCGCGCCGCCCACTCGGGGATCGCGCCCGAGCAGGGCCGAAGCGCCATCGTCGCCGCGGCCCGTGCCGTCGCCGACATGTCCCTGGGCCGGATCGACGACGCCACCACGGCCAACGTCGGCCTGATCCGGGGCGGCGTCGCCGGCAACATCATCCCGCCCGAGTGCACCGTGGCGGCCGAGGCCCGCAGCCGCGATCCGGACCGCCTGCGCGAGCAGGTGCAGGCGATGCTCGATGCCGCCACGTATGCGGCCAACCTGGCCGAGTGCGAGCTCGAGACTCGCATCATCTCGGAGTACGAGGGCTACCGGTTCGCGCGGTCGCACGACGGCGTGCGCCTGATCTCGGACGCCCTCGGCGCCAGCGGCTACCCGGTCACCTACATCGAGTCGGGCGGGGGTGCCGATGCGAACGTCTTCAATGCCGCCGGCGTCCCCTGCGTCAACGTCTGCAACGGGATGGCCGACATCCACACCGCCTCCGAGCACATCGCGGTCTCCGATCTGGAGGGAATGCTCGGTGTGACACTCCAGTTGATCGAGGCGGCGAGGACTACAATCGCCGAGCCGGACGCCGAGCGGGGGACGGAATGAAGGTCGGGGTCGTCAGGGAGATCAAGCAGGACGAGTCGCGGGTCGCGCTGACGACCGCCGGAGTGGTGGAGTTGCGCAGGCGCGGGCACGAGGTGCTGGTCGAGACCGGTGCCGGGCTCGGAAGCGCCATGGACGATGCCGAATACGAGGCGGCCGGCGCGACGATCCTCGACGTCGACGGCGTCTGGGCCGACGCCGAGATGGTGCTCAAGGTGAAGGAGCCGCTCGACGGCGAGTATCAGCGGCTCTCGCCGGGGCAGATCCTGTTCACCTACCTGCACCTCGCCGCGGCGCCCGAGCTGACCAGAGGCCTGTGCGAGACCGGGGCCGTGTGCATCGCCTACGAGACGGTCGAGACGGGCGACGGCAGGCTGCCGCTGCTCGCGCCGATGAGCGAGGTCGCCGGCCGGCTGTCGTCCCAGGTGGGGGCGTACTACCTGATGCGGCCTCTGGGCGGCCGTGGCCGGCTGATGGGCGGCGTGCCCGGCGTGCTCCCGGCCAAGGTGCTCGTGCTGGGCGGCGGCATCGTCGGCTACAACGCCGCGCTGATCGCGCAGGGGATGCAGGCCGACGTGACGGTGTTCGAGCGCAGCGTCGATCGGATGCGGGAGCTCGACGTGAGCCTCGGCCGCACCGTGCTCCTGCAAATGTCGAGCCGGCACTCGATCGCCGAGGCGCTACCCCAGGCTGACCTCGTGATCGGCGGGGTGCTGGTGCACGGCGCCAAGGCTCCCCACCTCGTCACCCGCGACATGCTGCCGACGATGCAGCCGGGCTCGGTCCTGGTCGACGTCGCGATCGACCAGGGCGGGTGCTTCGAGACGTCCAGGCCCACCACGCACTCCGACCCGACCTATGTGGTCGACGGCATCGTCCACTACTGCGTCTCCAACATGCCCGGCGCCGTTCCGATCACCTCGACCTGGGCCCTGACCAACGTCACGCTCCCGTACATCGAGGCCATCGCCGACAAGGGGCTGCACCGGGCGCTGGCCGAAGACCCCGCGCTCGCGCTCGGGGTCAACGTCGCGGCGGGTGAGGTCACGTGCCAGCCGGTCGCCGAGGCGGTCGGCGTCGCCTACACCCCGCTCGACACCGTGCTGCCGCTGCGCGTCGCCTAAGGGGTCCACTGCATCCAGCGGGTGTACCCGGGCAGCGACCAGCGCGGCCGTCCGGCCATGTCGGTGAAGAGGATGTCGCTCCCGTTCGAGAGCGCCAGCACGGCCCGGTCGGGCGCGAGGGCCGCCGCGATGATCGGCTGCTTGGCGGCGCTCGTGATGACCTCGCCGGTGATGCGGTCGTCGAGCACGAGGCCGGCGCGGCGCGACGCCGTGATCACCCGCCCGCCGCCAAGCAGCGCGATGCTGTCGGCGACCGCGCCCGTATCCCACTCGCCGACAGCCCGACCCTTGCGGTCGTAGACGACGACGATCATGATCGGTGCCGGACCGCCGGCAACGGTGACGGTCGTGGCCGGCACGGCGAGCACGTCACCCGCGGCCGCCGGCCCGGGGGTCTGATCGACGTGCTGGCGCAGGAGGCTCGTGAGCGCGCCGGCGCCGGCGACGCTGCGGCCGCCGATGTGAGCGACCCCGTCGAGGTCGCGGTAGGCCAGCCTGCCGCCGACGTACCCCGGAAAGCATGCGTCCGAGACGGCGGTGGTGACGCGTCCGTCCGTGGCGTCGAACGCGAGCAGCTCCGGCACCCCGTGGCTGCCGTCGCAGGTGACGAGTGTGCGCGAGTCGGGGCTCCACGCGGGCGGAGCGAACCCCAGGTCGGCCTGGGTGAAGGGGGTCGCGATGCCGCCCGTGCGGACGTCCATCACCGCCAGCGGCTGCGGCGGGACGAGCGGGCGGCTGTAGCGCATGGCGACCAGTCGCCGGTCGGGCGAGACCCAGAAGTTGCAGTAGCCGGGGGGCGCCGGCAGGGTGCGGATGCGCCCGGTCCAGAGGTCGATGCGATGCAGGCGGCATGCGGAGTCGGCGTACCAGAGCTCGCCGCGCAGCACACCGTGCGGAAGCTTCGGCGGTGCGGGCGGGGGCCGCGTGGCGTGCTTGGGGGTTGGGACGGGATCATGCCCGCCGAGCAGGGAATTGGCGGCCGCCGCGACCGCAACGAGCGCCACCACCGCGAGCGCTGCGGCGTTGCGCAGACCCTCCCTGCGGGGCTTCGCCGGAGTGGCATATGTGAACTCGATAGGACGTGGTCGCACAGAACGCCTATCCTTCCACCAGGATGGGCCGGAGGCACGGCCCGGCAGGAACGTGACGGTTTGCGGCGAACCGGGGACTGCCATGGGTGTATACGACGACAAGCTACGCGACTTCCTGACCCACCTCCAGTTGGAGCGGGGGGCGTCCCCGCATACCGTCGAGGCCTACCGGCGCGACCTGATCGACCTCGGCAACTTCGTCGAGCACAGCGACCCGGACACGATTCCGGTGGGCGTCCTGGACGACTACACCGTGGCCCTGCGCGACCGCGGCCTGTCCGCGGCGACGGTGCGCCGGCGCATGGCGGCCGTACGAGCGTTCTTCAAGCACAGAGCCCGCGAGGGCGGACGGGCCGACGCTGGCCGCACGGTGCCACTGCCGCGGCTGGGGCGGAGCCTGCCCGACCCGCTCACGAAAGCAGAGGCTGAGGCGATCGTGACGAGGCCCGACACCTCGCCGCGCGGCCTGCGCGACCGGGCGATGCTCGAGCTCCTCTACGGCGCGGGCCTACGCGTCTCCGAGCTGGTGTCGCTGCGCGTCTCCGACATCGATCTGGCCGAGGGCGTCGTGCGCTGCATCGGCAAGGGCGCGAAGCAGCGGATGGTGCCGATGGGCAAGAGCTCGACCGAGGCGACCCGGATCTACCTGCAGCGCGGGCGTCCGTACCTGGGTCGGCTTCAGCGCGGCGACATCCTGTTCCTCAACCACCGCGGCCAGGGCATCACCCGCCAGGCGGTGTTCCAGCTCGTCCGCGACCACGCCCGCAACGCCGGCATCACCAAGGACGTGACCCCGCACACCCTGCGCCACTCGTTCGCGACCCATCTGCTCGAGGGCGGCTGTGACCTGCGCAGCGTGCAGGAGATGCTCGGCCACGCCAGCATCGAGACGACACAGGTCTACACCCACGTCTCGGCCGCCCACGTCCGCCAGGCGTACTTCAAGGCCCACCCCCGCGCCTGAAACCGGGGACAGTCCCCCGAATGGTGCCGTGCTGCTTTCGGCACACTTCCGTGACGTGGTGATCCGCGAGGCGACACCTGATGACTGGCCTGCGATTTGGCGGTTCATGCGCCCGATCGTGGCCGCCGGCGAGACCTTCTCCTGGGATCGGGACATCTCCGAGGCGGCGGCGCGGGGCGCGTGGATGAACGAGCTGCCCGGGCGGACGTTCGTCGCGGTCGGCGGCGACGGCACCGTGCTCGGTACGGCCGAGATGGGCCCCAATCACGGTGGGCCGGGAGCGCATATCGCAACCGCGGGGTTCATGGTCGACGCGCACCACTCCGGGCGTGGGGTGGGGCGCCGTCTCGGCGAGCACGTCCTGCAGCAGGCGCGTGCCGACGGCTACCGCGCGATGCAGTTCAACGCCGTGGTCGAGACCAACCAGCCCGCGGTCGGCCTGTGGCGGTCACTTGGATTCGAGGTGCTCGCGACCGTCCCCGAGGCCTTTCGTCACCCTGCGCACGGCGACGTCGGCCTCCACATCATGTACCGGCCCCTGTAGCTTTGACCGACGATCTGAGAAATGACCTGCTCGAGCGGATCCCGTGGGTCGGTGGTCACGCCGACGTCTGGCGCACCTTCTCGGACGAGCGGTTCTTCCCGCGGCTGGTGGCCGCCCTCGCAGACCCGTATCGCGCCGAGGGTGTCACGAAGGTGGCGGGCATCGAGGCCCGGGGCTTCATCCTCGCCGCGGCCGTGGCCGTCGAGTTGTCGGTGGGCTTCGTCGCGATCCGAAAGGACACCGGGCTCTTCCCCGGCGAGAAGATCGTCCGCGTCGCAGAGCCGGACTACCGCGGAAACGTCTGCAGCCTGCGCCTCCAGGTGCGATCTCTGACACCGGCCGACCGCGTTCTGCTCGTGGACGATTGGCTCGAGACGGGAAGCCAAGCACTCGCGGCCAGGGCGATGATCGAGGCGGCGGGTGCCGTGTTCGTCGGCGCGTCCGTCATTGTGGACCAGTTGTCCGATCACGGCCGCGTTCGGCTGGGCCGGTTCACGGCTCTGATGCCGTTCGAAGCATTCGGTACCTCGGTAGGCTAGGCGGGTGCCACGGGCATGCGTGATCGTGCTGGACGCGGTCGGCGCGGGTGACCTGCCCGACGCCGCCGACTTCGGCACCGCCGGTTCGTCAACGCTCGCGCACGTCGCCGAGGCGGTCGGCGGCCTCGAGGTGCCGGCCATGCAGGCGCTGGGTCTCGGCAACATCATGCCGCTGCGGGGCTGCCCGCCGCGCCGGGCCGCGCCCTCCGTGCACGGCCGCCTGGCCGAGCGCAGCCTCGGCATGGACACGACCACCGGTCACTGGGAGATGGCGGGCATCATCACGGAGCGGCCGTTCCCGACATACCCGGACGGCTTCCCCGCCGAGGTGATCGAGGCCTTCTCGAAGGCGACCGGGCGCCCCGTGATCGGCAACGTCGCCGCGTCCGGCACCGAGATCATCCAGCGGCTCGGAGAGGAACACCAGCGCACGGGGGCGTGGATCGTCTACACGTCGGCCGACAGCGTGTTCCAGATCGCAGCCCACGAGGGCACGATCCCGGTCGAGGAGCTGTACGAGGCCTGCCGGGTCGCGCGCACGATCCTGGTCGGCGAGCACGCCGTCGGTCGGGTGATCGCGCGGCCATTCGAGGGTGAGCCGGGGGCCTACGTACGCACGCCGCGCCGGCACGACTTCTCGCTCGAGCCGCCGGCCCCGAATTACCTCGAGCGCCTGCGGGCGCGAGGCGTGACGGTTCACGGGGTGGGCAAGATCAGCGACATCTTCGCCGGCCGCGACATGGACGGCTCGCGGCCGACGACGTCAAACGGGCACGGCATCGCGGTCACGACCGAGCTCCTGCGGGCGCTGCCCGATCACAGCTTCGTCTTCACGAACCTCGTCGAGACCGACATGCTGTGGGGCCATCGCAACGATCCGCGGGGGTTCGCCGATGCGCTCGAGGAGTTCGACGCGGGGCTTCCCGACATCCTGGCGGCGCTCCGCCACGGCGACCTGCTCGTCCTCACGTCCGATCACGGCTGCGACCCGACCACTCCCTCCACCGACCACTCCCGGGAGCACGCGCTGCTGCTCGCGCACGTTCCCGGCGCCCCGCTGCTCAGCTCCCGCCACGACGGCGACACCTTCGCCGACGTCGGCGCAACCGTGATGCGGGTGCTCGCCCACGAGCGCGCACCCGACCTGCCGGGCACGCCGGTGCTGTGAGCGCGCGCATCGTCGACCTGATCGCGCGCAAGCGCGACGGCGGGGAGCTCACCGCCGCCGAGTTGGCCGACATGATTTCGCCGGAGACGCCCGACTACCAGCTCGCCGCGTTCCTGATGGCCGTGGTGCTGCGCGGCATGAGCGGGCGTGAGACCGCCGATCTGATGACGGTGATGGTGGATTCCGGCGCGGGGCTCGACCTCTCGCCCGTCGGCCGGCCGGTGGCCGACAAGCACTCCACGGGCGGCGTCGGTGACAAGACCACGCTGGTGGTCGCGCCGCTGGTCGCAGCGTGCGGCGTCCCCGTGGCCAAGCTGTCGGGGCGCGGCCTCGGCCACACCGGGGGCACGCTCGACAAGCTCGAGTCGATCCCGGGGTTCGAGGTCGATCTCGAGCCCGGGCGGCTTGTCGAGCAGGTGCGCCGCGTCGGGGTGGCCGTGGCCGGCCAGACCGCCGATCTCGTGCCGGCCGATCGGCGCATGTACGCGCTGCGCGACGTGACGGCCACGGTGCCGAGCATCCCCCTGATCGCCACCAGCATCATGTCGAAGAAGGTTGCCGCCGGTGGGTCGCGGCTGGTGCTCGACGTCAAGGTGGGGGAGGGCGCCTTCATGCCCGACGTGGCGCGCGCGCGCGAGCTTGCCGCCGCCATGATCGAGCTCGGCACGGCGGCGGGCCTGCCGACGAGGTGCATGCTGACGCGCATGGACCAGCCGCTGGGGAGGGCGGTTGGAAACGCGCTCGAGGTCGCCGAGGCGGTGGCCGCCCTCGGCGGGCGCGGCCCGTCCGACCTCGTCGACCTCTGTGTGACCGCGGCCGCCATCATGACCGGCGACCGCGCGGCGGTCGAGCGTGCGCTCGGCTCGGGCGCCGCGCACGACACGTACCGGCGCTGGATCGCGGCCCAGGGCGGGGATCCCGACGCACCGCTGCCCGCCGCGCCCACGGTCGTCGCGGTGCCGGCGCCGCGGGACGGCTATGTGCGCTCGTGCCACGCGCTCGCGCTGGGAGAGGCGGCCATGCGCCTGGGCGCCGGCCGGGCGCGCAAGGAGGATGTTGTCGACCACGCGGTGGGCATCGTGGTCGATGCCAAGGCCGGGGAGCATGTTCGGCGCGGCGAGCCGCTTGCAACGGTGCACGCCCGTTCCTCCGGCGATGTCGATGCCGCGGCGGTCGCTGCCTGCTTCGACATCGGCGACGGCCCGCTGGAGCCGCCGCCGGTTGTCATCGAGGTGATCGGCTGAGCTGCGGGTACGCGGTGCGGGAGGGCTCGCGCCGCGCACCCGCGTGCTCGCTTTAGCCTCCGAACCCGAAGAACGCGCCCAGCGGGTTTGGCAGATGGGGCGTGAACGGGTGGAAGTGGAACTGGTGCTTCGTGTTGAAGCCGGCCTTGGCCGCGGCTGACTTGTCGGCGAACGGCAGCAGTGCAGCGACCGCCTGGTTGATGTTCGTCCACTTGAGCGTGCGCTCGTAGCCGTTGTTGTTCGGCGGGTCGACCGACTCGGGGACGCCCTGTGCGCCCTTGATGTGCTCGATCGGGCCGCCGTCGCGCTTGGCGACACCCGGGCCCACCACGCGCGCGAGCGTGCGGTGGTCGCTTTCGATGCCCATGATGCGGGCCGCCGTCACGCGCAGGTCGGAGTTCGAGAAGTTGCGGACGCCGACCAGGTAGGCGGCGATGAACGCGTCCTCGAGCGTGACCAGCGTGTTCAGGGTGACCTGGGCGTTGTGGAACATCCCGTGCGGGTAGAAGAACGCGGTGAACGGCGACTGCTTGCCCGTGACCGACGCCTCCAGCGCGTAGTGGGACATCTCCTCCTGCCGCGCGGCCTTCAGGTAGCCCTGGTCGTCGGCCGCCAGGTGCTTGAAGAAGGGCGCTCGGTTGATGATGTTCGTGTACGTGGTGACAGCCAGCGCCTCGGCGATCTCAGCCGCGATGAGGATGTCGATGTCACCTGTCGTCACGTGGGCCGTCGACGCCCGCGCGGTCGCGGCGCTCAGGAGGCCCCCGCCCATCACAACGCCCGCTCCGGCGACACCCGCGTTGCGGATGAACGATCCGCGGCTGAGCGATCGATCTGCGGTTTCCGTCATGTCTGCTCCCCCGTTTCGCGATGCGCCGGTGCCGTATTGCGCCAGCGCCACGGGGCATTCGCGCGATGAGGATGACCGGTTCACTCACGTGTGACGCAGACGCCATAAGCTCCCCCGATGCCCGAGCTACCCGAGGTCGAGACCGTGCGCCGGGGGCTCGCTCCGCGCATCGCCGGCCGAACGCTCACCGACGTCGACATCCGGGATGGACGGCTGACGGCGCCGGACGACCCGCGGGAGGTGGGGATGGAGCTCGACGGCGAGCGCTTCGCGGGTGTGGGGCGGCGTGGGAAGTACCTCCTGTTCGGGTTCGACACCGGCCGCACGCTCGTCGTGCACCTGCGGATGACCGGCTGGTTCCACCATCGCCCGGCCGGAGCGCGCGACCCCGAGCCCACACATATCCGAGCGGTGTTTCACCTGGACGACGATGCCACCCTGCTCTACTGCGACCAGCGGCGGTTCGGCACGATGCGGCTGATCGAGCCGGGCGGGCTCGAGGCCTACCTGCGGCCCCGGGCCGGCCCGGAGCCGCTCTCGCCCGAGTGGTCGCCGCGACTGCTGCGGGCCGACCTGGCGGGTCGGCGAGCGCCGGTGAAGGCGCTCCTCCTGAATCAGGGTATCGTCGCGGGCGTCGGCAACATCTATGCCGACGAGGCGCTGTGGCAGGCCCGCATCCATCCGTTGCGGCCCGGCGGGAGCCTGACTGCCGCCGAGCTGCGGAGGCTGTACACGGC
>DATCPV010000131.1:0-4475 GCA_036569885.1 Gaiellales bacterium
CCGCCGACCCCGCCGCGAAGGCCGGCCTCGAGCCGGCGGTGGGCGGCTATGTCGGCCAGAAGCTCTCGCGGCCCTCGACCGAGAGCAGCGAGGCGGTCGGCCTCGCTGCGGCGGTGATCATCCTCCTGCTCGCGTTCGGCACGGCCACCGCGATGGCGCTCCCGATCATCACCGCCGTCCTGGGTCTCCTGACGACACTCGCCCTGATCACCGCGGTTGGGCACGTGAGCGCCGTCCCCACCGTCGCCCCGACGCTCGCGACGATGATCGGCCTCGGCGTCGGCATCGACTACGCGCTCTTCATCGTGACGAAGCACAAGCTGCAGCTCGCGCACGGTGTCGAGATGGAGGAATCGATCGCCCGGGCGACGGCGACCTCCGGAGGGGCGGTCGTGTTCGCGGGCGTCACGGTCGTCATCGCCCTGTGCTCACTGTTTGTCGCCGGCATCCCGCTCGTGTCGACGCTCGGCTACACGGCCGCGATCGCGGTCGCGGTGTCCGTGGTCGCCGCGATGACCCTGCTGCCGGCGCTGCTCGCAGCCCTCGGCGAGGACATCAACTCGTTGCGGCTGCACATCGGGCGCACCCACCCCGACGACCAGCAGCCGCATGGCTGGGCGCGGATGGCGCGTGCGGTCGGCAGCCGGCCCTGGCCCTACCTCGTCGCGAGCACGATCCTGCTGCTCGTGCTCGCGTTCCCGCTGGTCCACCTGCGCCTGGGGCAGTCCGACCAGAGCGTGCTGCCGAGCTCGACCACGTCGCGGCAGGCATACGACACCATCACCCGGGGGTTCGGCTCCGGCTCGAACGGCCCGCTCCTCGTCGCGGTCAGGTTTGGGACGCCGGCGAAGGCCGCACAGCCCGGTGGCGACCCGTCGACCGATCCGCGCCTGGCGGCGCTTCAGAGCGCGATCGGGAAGACCGCGGGCGTGAAGTCGGTTGCCCCAGCGACGGTCGACCCAAGCGGCACCGGCGCCGTCTTCAGCGCGATCGCCACGACGGCCCCGTCGGCGTCCCAGACCGAGGATCTCGTCAACCACCTGCGCGACACCGTCATCCCCAACGCCCTGGCGGGAACCGACCTCACCGCGTACGTCGGCGGCCAGACCGCCGGCTACATCGACCTGGCCGAGAAGATCGGCGCCAAGCTCCCGCTGATGATCGCCATCGTGGTCATCCTCAGCTTCATCGTGCTCATGTTCGCGTTCCGCTCGGTCGTGATCCCGGTCAAGGCCGCGGTGATGAACCTGCTCTCGGTCGGGGCCGCCTACGGCGTCGTCACCTTCGTGTTCCAGGAGGGGCACGGGGTGGGCCTGGTCGGCCTGCCGCACGCGATCCCGATCGTCAGCTTCGCGCCGCTGCTCATGTTCGCGATCCTGTTCGGCCTCTCGATGGACTACGAGGTGTTCCTGGTCAGCCAGATCCAGGAGCGCTACCACGCGACCGACGACGCCCGCGAGGCGGTGGTCGAGGGACTGGCCGCGACCGGCAGGGTGATCACCTCTGCGGCGCTCGTCATGGTGTTCGTGTTCTCGAGCTTCGTCCTGAACGGCGATCCGGTCGTGAAGGAGTTCGGGATCGGGCTCGCCGTCGCGATCGCTCTCGATGCGACCGTCGTTCGCTGCCTGCTCGTGCCGGCGGTGATGGAGCTCCTCGACCGCCGCAGCTGGTGGCTGCCGGCGTGGCTCGACAGTGCGCTGCCACACATGAACGTCGAGGGAGCCGGCGTCTTTGACGACGGCCACCCCGCGCCCCTACCGGCCCCCGCACCGGCGCCCGCACCGGTTCCCGCCGTCGTCACCGATCCGGAGCCGGAGGAGCCCGTCGCCGCGGAGGAACCTTCGGACGAGCAGCCGGTTGCAGAAGCGCCGGCTCCAGCGCCGGCCCCGGAACCCGAGGAAGAGCCGGGCTAACGCCGATCGCGGATGACCTGGATGGTGTCCAGGTTGGGTGACCGGCAGTACGCGATCCGGGTGCCGCGGCGGGCGTCGGCCCGCAGGGCGGCGACGACGTGTGCCTCGATGCGCTCGCCGGGCGCGATCACGGGAATCCCGGGCGGATAGGGCGCGACCACCTCGGCCGAGATGCGGCCGTGCGCGGCGCACGCGGCCACCGTCTCGCGGTCGCCGAAGAACGCGTCCCGGGGCGTCGCGGCCGTCTCCAGCCGGAACCGGGTGAAGTCCTCGCGGCTCGGCGGCCGCGGATCGGCGCGACGCTCCGTGATGGAGGTGGCGATCGAGCTGACCAGGCGATCGATGGCCCGATCGTCGTCGCCGACGGTCACGAGCGGCACGAGGGTGTCGCGGTCTGCCAGCTCGAGCCGGATGCCGGCGTCCCAGATGTCACGCTCGACGTCGAGGCCGTCGGCGCCCGTCCCCGCCAGCGAGATGACGACCTTGGTGGGGTCGTAGCCCAGGTTGCCGTGATCGCGGGCGACCCGGTCGCGGAACACCTCGACGCCCTCGATCGCGGCGATCTCCCGCTGCGCCCGGCCCGCAAGCGCACCGCCTCGGCCACCAGACCCTCACCCTCGCTCGCCATCCGCCTGCGCATCCGGTCGACGCTTCCGTAGATCGCCGCCGAAGGGCTCGTGGTGTTCAGCGCATCGAAAGCCTCGTCGAGGCGGTCGAGGTCGAGGAAGCCCGACCGTGCCAGCAAGAGGGCGCTCTGCGTGAAGGCCGCGAGCGTCTTGTGCGTCGAGATCACCTGGGCGTCGGCACCCTGCGAGATCGCCGCCGGGGGGACGTCCGGGTGGAAGCCGAAGTGCGATCCCCAGGCCTGATCGACGATCAGCGGGATGCCGGCGCCGTGTGCCAGGTCGGCCGCCCGCGAGATGTCTCCGACGACCCCGAAGAAGCTGGGCTCGACCAGGAACACCGCCCGGGCGTCGGGGGCGTCTGCGAGCGCACGGGCGATCTCGGCAGCAGGCACCGTGAGCGCCAGCCCGGTGCGGGGATCGACCGACGGGTGGATCCAGACCGGATCGAGCCCCGCGAAGACGAGCCCCATGAGCAGCGACTTGTGCAGGTTGCGCGCCACCAGCACCCTGTCGCGCGGCCGTCCGACCGCGAGGGCGAGCGCCTGATTGGCATGTGTGGATCCGTTTACCGAAAACCGGCAGTGCTCGGCACCCCAGAGCTCGGCGGCCAGCGCCTCGGCCCTCTGCAGGACGCCGCCCGAGAGGTGCCCGTCGTCGGCCCCGGTGGCCAGCGGGAGGTCGAGCGCAAGGAGCGGGTCGGCCAGCTTCGAGGAGCGCTTGTGGCCCGGAGTCGTGAACGGGAAGATGTCGCGCGCGGCGAGCACGCGGTCGACCGCCGTGGCGAGCGGCGCCTGCGCCTGAGACGCGCTACTCGCCACGATCGCCGTCCAGCAGACCGGCGTTTCGGAAGACGAGACCGTCGAGCTGCTCACGGGCGGTCTCGACCCGGTCGATCCGCTGGCGCATCGCCGCGCTGTTGGTGGCCACGAGGTCGCCGATGATGGTGTCGAGCAGGGCCACCACCGATGCATACGAGTCGACCAGGTGCGGCCCCTCGACCTCGGCCACGAGGGTGTGGTCGGCGTGGTGGGCGGCAGGCGAGAGGTAGGGATCCGTGACGACGATGACCTTGCCGCGGCGGGCCTTCGTGTAGCGGGCGGCGAACTCGGCCTCGGGGTGGTAGCGGCGGAAGTCGAAGATCACGATCAGGCTCCCGCGGCCGAGATGTGCGATCTCGTCCGGCACGTCCGCCGTCGACAAGAGCAGTGCACCGCCCCGGATCAGGCGCAGATGCGCGTGCAGGTAGACGGCGAGCGCCTGCGAGAATCGCCCGCCGAGCACCGACACCGACGACGCCTCGTTGAGCAGGATGCGCAGGGCGCGGATCGACTCGGGCGTGAGCCGGTGCAGCGTCGCCGCGACGTTCGTGGCCTCGGCCGCGATGACCGCCTCGATCAGGTCGTGCTCCGACGACGCGGGTGCGAGCGTGTCATACGGCGATCGCGACCGTCCCTCGAGCTCGGCCCGAACGGCCTCGTGGAACTCGCGCAGGCTGGCGAAGCCGAGCTTGCTGACGAACCGGATCACCGACGCGGGGGACGATTCGGCCACCTCGGCGATCGCCGAGGCGCTGCGCGTGGCCGAGGCGGGATAGGAGCCGAGGATGGCCCGGGCGACGCGGGTTTCGGCCGGCGTGAGCGTGTTGATCGACTCGAGAATGAGCTGTTCGAGAGAGGTCGCCGGCGGCATCCGGGCTAGTCTAGCCCTCTGAATCGTTTTCGTCAGTCTTGACAGATATGATCGAAAATGAAACGCTCGCGCCGATGGCGGCCTCCGCGAACCCGGGCGAATCCCCGGCCGGCCTGGCGCACACATTGCAGCGCGAGGCGGTGTCCGGCCTCCCTCTGGCGCTCGCCGATCTCGAGCGGTGGGTGTGCCTCGACAGCCCGAGCGACGACCGCCGGGCGCTCGATGCGCTGGCCGCCGCCATGGCCGG
>DATCPV010000132.1:0-1930 GCA_036569885.1 Gaiellales bacterium
GGCTCGAACAGGCATGGGAACCCATTTCAAACTGCGACCAAAGTCCCTCCCAATCGAGACTTCCGCCCGAGGCGGCACGCGCGCCCGGCTCCTAGCCTGAGTGCATGGATATCGCACTGATCACAGGAGCGTCGCGCGGCCTCGGGCTGGCGCTGGCGCAGGAGCTGGCCGAACGCGGCCATGGACTCGTCATCGACGCACGCGGCGCCGACGCGCTCGAGGAGGCCCGCTCGGCGCTCGCCCGGCACACGGCGGTTACCGCGATCGCGGGGGACGTCGCCGACCCCGACCACCGCTTGGAGCTCGTCGCCGCGGCCACCCGGATGGGCGACCTGCGGCTGCTCGTGAACAACGCGTCCGTGCTGGGCCCGAGCCCTCAGCCTGAGCTCGCCTCCTACCCGCTCGAGGTGCTCGACGCGGTCTACCGCATCAACGTGCTCGCGCCACTGGGGCTGATTCAGCTGGCCCTGCCGGCCCTCCGCCAGCACGCGGGCACCGTTCTCAACATCACCTCCGACGCGGCCGTCGAGGAGTATGCCGGCTGGGGTGGCTACGGCTCGTCGAAGGCGGCGTTCGAGCAGCTCTCCAACGTGCTCGCCGCCGAGCAGCCGGACGTACGCGTGTACTGGGCCGATCCCGGCGACATGCGCACCCGCATGCAACAGGAGGCCTTCCCGGGAGAGGACATCTCCGACCGGCCCGAGCCGGCCACGAGCGTGCCCGGACTGCTGCGGCTGATCGAGCGCGACCTGCCGTCGGGGCGCTACCAGGCCCGCTCGCTGCAGCCTTCGGGAGCGGCGGCGTGAATGCCGTCGCATTGGCCGAGGCCACCTCCCCGCCGGAGCGCCGGGGCGTCGGGCGCGATCGCGTCCGCATGCTGGTCGGGCGCGGGGACGGCGTCGAGCACGCCGTCTTCCATGACCTGCCGAGGATGCTCGATCCCGGCGACCTGCTGGTGGTGAACACCTCGGCGACGCTGCCCGCTGCGCTCGAGGCGATGGCGCCCGGCGGTCGGCCGCTGCGCCTGCATCTCTCCACGCCCGTGCCGGGATCAGATCCCGATGACGGCCTGTGGATGGTCGAGCTGCGGGTCCCGGCGGGCCCGGGATCGCTGCCGTTCACGGCCGGCCGCCGCGGCTGGCGGCTCGCGCTTCCCGGCGGCGGCCACGCGCGCCTGCTCCGCGGGGGCCCGCGGCTGTGGGTCGCCCGGCTCGACCTGCCGGTGGGGCTGTTCGCACACCTCGAGGCACACGGCCGTCCGATCAGGTACGCCTATGCGGGCGCCGACTGGCCCATCGACGACTACCAGACCGTCTTCGCGACCGAAAAGGGCAGCGCCGAGATGCCGAGCGCCGGCCGCGCATTCACCCACGAGCTCGTCACCGAGCTCGTCGCGGCGGGGATCGAGCTGGCGCCCATCGTGCTGCACACCGGGGTCTCGTCGCCGGAGACGGGTGAGCCGCCGTTCGCCGAGTGGTTCCGGGTGCCCGAGACGACCGCCCGGCACGTGAACGCCGTGCGCGCCAACGGCGGCCGCGCGATCGCTGTCGGCACCACCGCCGTGCGAGCGCTCGAGACGGCCGCCGCGGGCAATGCGACTCTGCCGGCGGCCGAGGGCTGGACCGAGCTCGTGATCGACGAGGCCCGCGGGGTCTCGATCGTCGACGGACTGCTCACCGGGTGGCACGCGCCCGAGGCGACACACCTCGACCTGGTGCGCGCCGTCGCCGGCCGCGACCTGGTGGAGCGCTGCTACGCCGCGGCCACCGCGCATGGGTATCTGTGGCACGAGTTCGGCGACCTGAATCTGCTGCTGCCCTAGAGGTAGCTGCTAATCTGCGCTCGTGGCACTGACTCTCCTCAGTTGACCGGCGTGCGGCGCACGCGCGCCGCATCGATCCCGCCGTCCGACCGCTCTGGAGCTTCAGTC
>DATCPV010000133.1:0-1994 GCA_036569885.1 Gaiellales bacterium
CGGCGTGACCGTCGTGCTGGCCGAGCATCGCACCGGGCGCCTGTTCGCAGAGGCCGACCGGGTGGTCGCAATGCACGACGGCAGGATCACCGTCGACGCAACGCCGGCGGTGGCCGCACGGGCGCTGGCAGTGGCCGCACCATGGCTCCTGCCGCCGGTGACTCAGGCATTTGCCCGCGCGAGGCGCGACGAGCTGCCCCTCACCGTGCGTGACGCGCGGACGCTGGCGGCACCGGCCCCACGGCCGGTGCTCGCGGCCGCGCCCGCCGCCCCAGTGGTCGCCGAGGTGAGCTCAGGGCACAAGCGGCTCGGCGACGTCGCGGCACTCGACGGCATCTCGACCGGGTTCGAGAGCGGCCGCGTCACCGCCCTGATCGGCGAGAACGGCGCCGGCAAGACGACGTTGGCGCGGGTTGTCTGCCGGCTGGTCGAGCTCGACCGCGGCCAGGTGCGTACCGCGGCGGGCCGGGGCGGCTACGTCGGCCAGGATCCAGCGCACTACCTCACCCATGACACCGTCACCGACGAGGTCTCCTACGCCCTGCGCAACCTCGGCGTTTCGGAGCCCGAACGAGGGCGGCGGGTGCGAGAGACGCTCGCACAGCTCGGGCTCGAGCCGTTCTGCGACCGGCATCCGCGCGACCTCTCGAGCGGCGAGCGCCAGCGGCTGGCGATCGCCTCGGTGGCCGTGATGGAGCCCGAACTGCTCGTGCTGGACGAGCCGACCCGCGGCGTGGACGGGCGCCGCAAGCTGGCTCTGGTCGAGCTGGTGCGAGCGATGGCGGCGCAGGGGACGGCCGTGGTCGTCGTCACGCACGACATGGACTTCGCGGCGGAGGCCGCCGACGTCGTCACCAGCATGGCCGCAGGCCGCGTGCTGTCAGACCGCGCGCCCCGCGATCTGCTCGCGTCGGGGATCTTCTTCGTCTCGCAACTCGGGCTCGCGCTCGGATGCGCATCGATGGCCGACGCCGTCGCACTCCTGAGCGAACGCCGGCAGGCGGCGCATGTCTAGCGACACGGTCGCACTCGCGCTCCTCGCCGCGATCACGCTCGGGCTCGTGGCGGTCGAGACGGGACCGAACCGCAGCCGCGAGCTCGCGCTGGTGGCGGCCCTCGCGGCCGCGGCTGCCGGCGGACGGGTGCTCTTCGCCGCGATCCCCAACGTCCAGCCGGTGACCATGATGGTCGCGGTCGCCGGCGTGACCCTGGGGGCCCGCGCGGGGCTCGCGACCGGCGCCGCCGCGGCGCTCCTGTCGAACGCCTTCCTCGGCCAGGGCCCGTGGACACCGTGGCAGATGACGGGCTGGGCCATGGTGGGCGTGACCGCCGCGATGGCCGCGCCGCTGCTGCGAAACCGGCTCGCGCTGGCGCTCTTCGGGCTCGCGTGGGGATTCCTGTTCGACTGGTTCATGGACGTGTGGGCGTGGTCGTCGCTGGGGGGTGGAACGACCTCGTTCTTCGCCCTGGTCTCGACGGGGATCTGGTTCGACGTCGCCCACGCGGCCGGAAACGTCATCCTGGCGCTCGTCGCCGGCCCGACCCTGATCCGGATGCTCGACCGATACGCACGCAAACTGCACGGCACCTTCGTCCCACTGGAGCAGACATGAAGATCACCGCCCTTGTCATTTCACTCGCACTCCTGCTCGCGGCCGCGCCGGCCGCGCTGGCCGCCGACGGAATCCAGTACCTGCGCTCACGCCAGACGTCTTCCGGAGGCTTCGCGGAGTCCGGAAGCGGCACCCCCAGCACGGTCGTCACGGAGTGGACGGTCATGGGACTGCGGGCCGCCGGCGTCGCGGCCGGAAGCGTGCATCGCAGCGGCGGGCGCACCGCGACGGCCTACCTGACGGCACACGCCGGCTCATGGCAGAACGCCTACGACCTCGAGCGCGGCATTCTGGCGGTGGTGGCGAGCGGCCATAACCCGGCCAGCTTCGGGGGCCGAAATCTGGTGGCCGCCCTGCGAGGCAAGATCGGGGTCAAGGGCC
>DATCPV010000134.1:0-4511 GCA_036569885.1 Gaiellales bacterium
GTGCTGGCCTGCGCCGACGTCTACGACGCGCTGACGGCCAGCCGGCCCTACCGCGATCCGATGGCGTCCGCCGATGCGCTCGGTGTCATGCGCCGTGGGGTCGGAAGCGCCTTCTTCGCCGAGCCGTTCGCCGCGCTCGACGCGCACGTCGCCGCGTTGCGGCTCGCGGCGTAGACCGCGTAGCGCGTCTCCCCCGGCCTGGGTTGTGCGGCCTCAGCCGGCGGATTCGTCCTGCTGCCAGAGGTGAAACGCGTTCGACTCGCTGTCCGAGCAGCTCGCGAACCAGCCGTGCCCGGGCACCGGCGAGCGCTCGCCGGCCTCGCCGCCCAGCTCGCGCACCTTGGCGATCGAGGCGTTGATGTCGTCGGTCGCGAAGTAGAAATTCGGGTGCCCCGAGCGCTCGTCGGACGCGAAGATGGCCGCGCCGCTCGAGGGGCTCGTCTGGGCCATCCGGTAGTCCATGCCGGGCATCCCCGAGTCGCCGAACTTCCACCCGAACAGGCCCTCCCAGAAGCTCGCCGCGCGGTCGGCGTCGGCGGCTGGGAACTCGATGTGAACAATCTCGCCGGACATGTGCTCTCCTCGGTCGATTGGGTCCCGCGACGGTAGCGCAAAAATGTTTGAGCGCACCCGTTGACGGGCTACCCCGGACGGGGGATAACCGATGTATGAGAACGCAAGGGACATCAGTTTTCGGAACCGCGACGATGGTCGTGATCCTGCTCGCCACGGGCGCACTCGCACGCCTCGCAGACGTCGCGATGGCCTCGGCCATCCAGGTCACGAGCGTGGGCGGCGGCGGCCTGCTCACACCCGACAATCTGGTCGCCGCCGACCAGCGCCACATCGCGTGGAACCTGCTACGGCTGTTGCTCCCCGGCCTGATCGTGCAGGCATTCGTGATCAAGCTCGTCGTGGCGTCGTACCGCGGACTCTGGATTTCGTTCATCGGCACAGTGGCGGTGCTTGGTACGTTCGATCTCGCATCGCTCGGAGTCGCCTCGCTCGTCGCGCACTGGTTCGCCGAGTCGCGCAGCCTCCAGGCACTGACGACGACCGCGCCGGCGACGCTGTTCCTGGCTCTCGCGATCTCGATGGCGACGCTGGTCGCCGAGGCCTTCCTGCTCCGGGGTCTGATCGAGCTGCCCGTGCGGCGCTACCCGCGCGTTGCCGCCCCGTCGTCGTAGCCGAAGAGCTCCGGCCAGGGCGTGAACCCGTTCTCGATCCCGCGCAGCGATGGGCCGAGGTCGGGGTAGTGGCGCTTGAGCACGTCGGTGAACGTCGTCCCCTCGACCCAGTCGATGCCGGTCTGGGTGTAGGTCCACGCGTTGTAATCGTTGGTCAGGAAGCGGTCGCTGTTGATCCGTCTCGACGCCATCAGGATGAAGATGCGGAATGCCGTGTCGCTGAACGCAAACCCCGCCGGGCGCTTCTCGGCGAACATGCCGATGATCACGTCGAGACGCTCGATGTCGCCGTAGAGCGTGCGCATGCGCTCGGCCAGCGTCGAGTCATCGGTGAGGTCTTCGAAGTCGCGCGCCGGGGCCAGGTGCAGGAGCCGCCGGAACTCGTTGTAGCGGGGAACGCCCAACTCGCGCGAGCGCAGGATGTCGGTTGCCGCGATGTCCATCAGTCTGCCGTCGGGGCGCTCGAACTGCTGGAGGAACCGGGGGAAGTTGTTGAGGACGATCGCGCCGGGGTTCGAGACGCCGAACGAGTAGAGCAGGTCGAGCATCCCGATCCGCTCGAGCACCGGCTGCGAGTTCGGGCCGGCCAGCTCGGGCAGGGTGCGCCGCTCCAACTCGCGGCCGTCGGCAGCCGAGCAGAGGCGGTAGTCGTCGGCGATCAGGGGATGCATGCGGTAGACGATCGCGAACTCCTGGTGAGCGCGTAGGGCACCCCGAAGTGGTCCTGCGTCGAGCCCGGGATGCCGCTGATCACCTCGCTCGAGCTGATGCGGCCGAACGCCCGCTTCACCCGCTCGCCGGCGATCCCGTACCAGTTCGCGCGCATGGCGATCTTCGTCGTCGGATGGGCGATCACGGCGGGCGTCCACTCGACGGTATGGATCTTCGCGAGCAGCGCTGAGAGGATCAGGCGGGCGTGGTCGAACAGCTGGTCGTCCGACCAGCCCGGGTACTCGGCCGCCAGCCGGTCGCAGATCGCGTTGTGCTCGAGCGAGAACAGGTTCACCAGCATCTGCAGCCCCAGCCACCAGCCCGGCAGCTGGCGGGGGTCGAGCTTGGGATCCGTGGGAAGGGGCACGATGCCGCCGGCGCCGACGTTGAGCTTGCCCCCCGTTCCCGAGCGCACCATGCGCTCGACCGCCGGGTCGGTGCCGTACAGCTGCGAGCCGTCCCACCAGTGCGTGTTGGTGTTCAGGTACGTCAGCGGGAACGTCGCGTCGGGCGGCCGGGTCGCATCCGGGATCGTCTTCAGGACCGTCAGCGGCGGCGCCGGCCACGGGTCGCCGGGCTGGAGCGGGAGTTCGTAGGTGTGGCCGGGGTCGCCGCGTCCATGGCTGAACCAGTCCTTGATCATGAACTGGATCCACGATGCGGCGAACAGGTTCAGCGTCTCGGCCGGCAGGAACGTGGTGCGCGTGAGCAGCTCGCGGCTGACGGTGCGCGGGTTGGGCTCCATCAGGCGGGCGTCCGGCTCGCGGTGGGTCGCATCGAGCGGGACGTTGCGGCCGAAGCGCGACCCGGCCATGCCCATGCTCGGCCGGCCCAGGTCGTTGTACACGCCTTGCGGCGTGCGGGTGACCAGGAACGCCGGGTCGAGCGGCGGCACGGGCGCGGGGTTCACGGCGGGCTCGCCGCTCGTGTCGTAGAGGTTCTGCTGGCGCAGGATGTTGCGCAGGCCGATCAATGCTGCCAGGCCGAGCGGGGTGGGTAGACGATCCCAGCCGATGCAGCGGTCGGCGGCCTCGGCGGCATCGTCGTAGAGCCGCCAGCCGAGCGTGTCGCGGTAGCCGGCACCCTCCGGGCGTGACAACCGCCGCCAGATCGCGCGCCCGGCGAGGAAGCCGCCGCCCGCCAGGATCCCGGCCTTGAGAACGCGACTGGTTGGCATCCTCGACCCCCTTGCCCCTGCCTGCAGCCGTACGAGATTGCGCGGCCATCCTACATCGGTTGGCCCTCGATCCTCGACCGCTGCCCTGATCCGCGCCGGCAAAGTCCTAAGGTTAGGACGTCCCAGAGGAGGTACCGACCATGTCCGGCTACACGCACACGAACCTGAAGGCGATCGAGGACTCGGCGGCCAGCCGCGCGCCGAACCTCGAGGCGCATTTCGCTCGCAACCACCTCGATTCCGAGCATCTCGGCGTCACGTATTTCCGCTACGCCGCGGGCTTCCGCGCGCCGGTGGGCCACCACCACCGCGAGCAGGAGGAGGTCTACGTCGTGGTCAGCGGCTCGGGCCGGATGCGGCTCGACGACAAGATCGTCGAACTGAACCAGTGGGACATCATCCGCGTCGCGCCCGAGACGATCCGCGGGCTCGAGGGCGGCCCCGGTGGCATGGAGGTGATCGCGGTGGGATCAGACCGCCCCGAGGGCGGCGACGGCGTCTCCGTTCCCGACTGGTGGGTGGACTGAGCGAGCATGGATCTCGCCGGCGACATCGGCGGGACGCACACCCGCCTCGCGCTGTTTGCTCCCGGCACGCCTGACCCGGCTGCGCTTGAGATCTACTCGAGCCGTGACCACGACGGGCTTGAGGCGATGGTGCGGGCGTTCCTGGAGGTGCATCCGGCCACGATCGAGCAGGCCTGCTTCGGCGTCGCCGGGCCGGTCCGCCACGGCCGTGTGAAGACGACGAACCTGGCCTGGCCGGTCGATGCGGCCAGCCTCGCGGCCGCGCTCGGTCTCGAAAGGGTGGGGCTCGTGAACGATCTGGTGGCCAACGCCTATGGGATCGCCGAGCTCGGGCCAAACGACGTCGCAACGCTCAACGAGGGCGATCCGGCCGCGGGCGGCAACGCGGCCGTCGTCTCGGCCGGGACGGGGCTCGGCGAGGCCGGGCTCTTCTGGGACGGGACGCGCCACCACGTGTTTGCGAGCGAGGGCGGCCACACCGACTTCGGCCCGCGCAACGACGCCGAGACGGCGCTGCGCACCCACCTCGCCGCCCAGCACGCGCACGTGAGCTACGAGCGGGTGTGCTCGGGAATGGGCCTCGTCGCGATCTACGGGTTCCTGCGCTCCGGCGGTGAGCCCGAGCCCAACTGGCTGGCGGCCGAGATGGCGCAGCACGACCCCGGCGGGGTCATCTCGAAGGCGGGACTCGAGGGCCGCGATCCGGTCTGTGTGCGGGCGCTCGAGATGATGGTGTCGATCTACGGCGCCGAGGCGGGCAACCTAACGCTCAAGCTGCTCGCGACGGGCGGCGTCTACCTTGGCGGCGGCATCGCCCCGCAGATCCTGCCGAAGTTGCAGGACGGGGCGTTCATGGCGGCGTTCATCGCCAAGGGCCGCTTTGCCGACCTGCTCGAGCACGTCCCGGTG